>NZ_VPDX01000029.1:0-37139 GCF_013417475.1 Acinetobacter sp. YH12249
CATGAAATACGGTATTCTGATGTGACAAAACCTGAATCCTGGTCGTTAAAGTGTTTGTTTGCACTCATATTTTAACTGTTAGGACTCAGGTTTTTTTATTTAAAGCAAACTATGGGACAGCAGTGGCTTCGGCGTCCTTTTTTACACATCAGCTAAATGAGAGATAAATAATGAAAACCAGATTGATGCTTTTGACCGCAGCTATTGCACTCAGCGGCTGTAATAATGCAATGGACAGTATGCCCGATCCAAGCCCTGAGCAGGAAAAGGCAGCGCAAGTAGCTTATGAAGACCTGCGTGATGGAAAATATGACGAGTTTTTAGCTCAGCTTGAGCCGAAGTTGCAGGCAGAGTTTCAAAACAATGAAAAAATCATGAAGCGTTTTTCACGTTCAATTCCGCAAGGTGAATATAAGTCCAAGACTATCATGAGAAAGAACTTCGAGGAAAATAACGGTAAACCGAGTGAATACAAGGTCAGCTATGAAATTGTCTATCCAAAAAATCTGGTTCAGTATGATGTGAGTTTTGACCAGCCGAATGGCAGTACTAAAATCCGCAACTTTAATATTCAGGTATTTGGTGAATAATTTTCAATGCGAATAGCCTGAGTAAATCCAGATTTAAGAACGTGGGCGTAGCCGATAATAGCCTAAGACCATACAGATGATGCCGATCACCAATAGATAAGCAAGCTTTCCTAGAATCATATAAGTGGGCACACCCATCTGATTGAGTTGAATAAACATCTGCACGATTTGGGTCGAAGGTAAGGCTTGCCCAATAAGTTGGACCCAGACTGGCATGGCAGCATGCGGCCAGGCGACTCCTGAAAGCATAAAGAGCGGAATCGAAGTAAAAACAATGATATGACCGGCGCGTTCTGGCATGTCCAGAAAGCTGGCAAACAGTACTGTGATACCAATCATGCAGAATACAAAGATGGGTACAGCGAGCAGCATCCCCCAGAAATTTCCGCCACGGGGATAATCAAAATACCAGAAGGTAAATCCAAACAGGTAATAACAACCTAAACATCCAATGGTCAGAATTGCCAAGCTGAGGCCACTTAAGGTGGTCAGATTAATCACCTGTCTACTTTCTCGATACAACGCAATTAACATACTCAGGCCTAGAAAAATAGTCTGATGAATAATCAATGGCGCAACAGCCGGAAACACATAGCTGCCATAGCCAGAAAGCGTATTAAATAATGGAATCTGGTGAATGGATAGGGCAGGAGAGAAGTGTGAAATCTCGCTAAAGCGTTCAGCATATTCACTTAAGGTATTTTCTACTGAAGAGACCAAGCCCAAACCAATCTGTTTGGTAATTAAAAAGTTAGCAGCACTTAAGTACAGCCCAATCCCGCCATTTTCACCATGCCGGATAGATTGAGAAAGATTATCTGGTAATAATAAAATCCCGTCAGCTTTTTGAGTTTCCACCCAGTATTTGGCTTCAGCAAAATTTCCAGTCACCGCCTTGATTTGTACATTGGGGCTTTGGCTGACATGACTGATAATGGTATTGGTTAAAGCACTTTGCTCTTCGTCGACAATAATAATCGGCAAGGCTTCTGCCTGTTCAGCTTTATACGCCGTTGGATAAAAAAAGCTGTAAAACAGAACCGATAAAATTAGGGTGGTAAAAATACTGGTATTGCTAATAATGTCTTTAAAAGTTTGGCAATAAGCTTTCCAGAGTGATTTCATGGTGACACTCCTTTGGCTGTTTTTTTGAGAAAGACATAGGCCAGCACAGCATAAAGCACGACATAAATGACGAGCACGAACATCGGTTGCAGTGAAAGAGAGAGCGGACTGCCAATCACCCATTGCTCCGTCTGTAATTTGGCATAGGGTGTATAGGGAATAATATTGGCCCAGAACTGGGTGAATAGTGGGGCATTATTAAGGGGCAAAGTCACCCCAGCAAAACTGAGCGATGAACCACCATAAACTGCTAGTAGACCAAAAGATTTGGTCAGGTCTTGAGTGGCCAGAACCACCGCACTACTGATAAAGGCATAGGCACTATAGAACAGTATTTGCGCCAGAAGAATTGGCCATAATGACCCGGCAATAAACCAGCCGCGAATTTCGACCAGCCAAAACATCCAAGCCCAAGTCCAGAAACAAAAGATTGCTACATAAACCAGATTTTTAGACAGCAGTGCCGACCACAAGTTTTGTTGGGCAATCCAATGACTAACAGTATGTCGTTTAATTTCCTGACCCACAGCAAAAGCCACACAGCAACATAACAGCAAGTGCAAAATTGCCGGCACCATGTAAGGTTCCAGATAAAATTCATAATTCAGCTGCGGATTATACAGTGGGGAAATTTTAATATTCGGTGTAGGTGCTTCCAGATAGGGGAGCGTGTTGCCCAGATACTGCTTGCCGGTAAATTCAGCCAGAGCCTGCAAGGTGCTAAGTAGCATAGCCGAAGAAATGGTATTCCCGATACTAAAATAACTCTGATTAAAAGCAATACTAATTTCAGCATCCTGAGCTTTGACCAGTCGTTGCTCGGCTCCGGCAGGAATATGAATATAGCCCCAGATTTTATTTTCGTTTAATAGCTTTTCGATTTCGACCGTTTGATCAGAAATGGTATGCACTTGTAGGGTATGATTCAAAGATAAATGATCATAAATCTTGCTGCTCAGGCTACTTTGATCCTGATCAATAATGGCGACTGGTAGATGATCCGGTTTGCCTTTGGCAAACATGCTGCCAAGTAAAATCAGAATACAGGCTGGGGCGAGCAGAACCAGAGTCAGATCACATTTCTCTCTGCATAAATAGCGTATTTCACGCTGAATACCCGCCCAGAATCCAGAAGCCATTTATTTTGGCTCTTTCAATTTAAACAGCACGCTCATGCCGACTTTTAACTCAGGCATTTCAGTGACTGGCACAAGATGAACTTTAAAACTGCGGACATCATAACCACCGGTTTGGCGCGTGGTTTTAATGGTGGCAAATTCACCTTCAGCACTAATATTTTTTACTTTAAAAGTAGCTGATTGATTCAGTGCCGGAATAAACCCTTCAAGCTGTTGCTGTTTACCTAAAGCGGCATATTGGTCTTCACGAATATTCAGGCTAATCCAGCGTTCTGCCGAGATCAGGCTGACCACTGGCACTGCGGTTGCCACCAGCTCAGTGGCATTGCCATAGGTTTTGGAGACGGTACCATCAATCGGTGCCAATAATTCAGTTTCTGCTTCTAGTGCATTGGCTTCGGCGACTGCTGCACGGGCTATATCGACCTGAGCATCTGCAGAACTTTTCTGTTCTGGTGTACTGCCGCGTTTAGCCCGGGCATATTGCTGATAAGCGGCTTCTGTCATTTGGGATGCAGATTGTGAAGCTGCAAACAGTTCATCTCGGCGCTGGCGGGAAATGACACCCTCCTTAAACAGGTTAGCTCCACGTTGATAGGAAGTTTTAGCGAGTTGCTCCTGTGCTTTTAGTGACTGCCAGTTGGCATACAGAGAAGCGATATTTTCTTCCTGAGAACCACGTTCTGCGGTGGACTGAAGTGCTAATGCAGACTGTAAAGTAGCTAAAGCCTGCTGCTTTTTCGCCTCAATTTCAGGACTATGTAATTTTACCAGCGCCTGGCCTTTCTTGACGTTATCGCCTTCCTGTACATAAATCTTTTCAATCCGGCTTGGAACTTTGGTGGCCACTTGAACGGTTTCTGCCTCAACCCGGCCTTGTAGCTCGATTTCTTTGGGTTGATAGGTTTTCCATAGGCCAAACCCAATCAAAGCAAGAATCACTGGAATTAAAGCTAAAAGCAGATATTTTTTGCGCGATTTTTTTTCTGTGCTTTCAGGATTATCTGGCTCTGATTCACTGTAATTGATTTCTGAAGCTGTTTCATCAACAGGATGTTCTGGCTTTTGCTCATCTGTCATGTCTGGCTCCATTAACGAATATAGTGGGTATTGGCATGTTGCATGTAATTTGGAAATTCAACAATTGAGCCATGGCTCTGTAATAAGGTCGCAAGAGACATCACATATTTATAAGCATTTAATGCCATTTCTGCTTTTAAACTGCTGAGCATGTTTTGGGCATCGATGACCTGAGTGGCTGTCCCGACATCTTCCTTAAAGGATAATTCCTGAATACGCAGATTTTCCTGAGCTGCTTTCAGGTTCTGCTGAAGTAGAGCATCACTTTGCTGGGCGCTGACTGCTTCACTAAATGATTTATAAATCAGGTTTTCAATCTCCTGCTGGGTACGCGCCGTCATGAGTTCAGCGGCATAGCGTTTCAGCTCTGCAGCCTGAATATTTTTATTTTTATCAATGCCTGAGAACAGGTTATAACGTGCTGCAACCCCCACAATCCAGTTTTGATGTTGATCCAAGCTATATTCACCAAACGCAAAAACATTTGGCTTTTTAGCGGCCTGCTGGGCTTTGACATTGGCTTTGGCCAGTTCGGTATCCATCTGCATTTTTTTGATCAGAGGAGAGTTCTGGCTAAAACTGCTGAGCAGAATATTCACATTTTGTGGTTCAGCACGATTCACAAACAAAGGTGTGCTTAGCTCGGTGATATTGCTATCCAGCAACAGATTATTTAGCTGAAATAGGGCAGCATTCAGATTGGCTTGGGCATTTTGTTGTGCGCGTTCAGCATTATTGCGTGCCACTTCGAACTGCATGCGTTGACCTTTACTGATAAAACCCTGCTGTTCCAGCTTCAGAGCATTACGATAATGTTGTTGCATGGCATTTGAATTAAAGAGTGCTGCATCCAGTAACTGTTTTTGTAGTTGAACATTAAAGTAAGACTGAATCAGTTCAAAACGCTGCGTGTCCTGTTGCTGCTGATTGCTAAGTTCGCTACGTCCTGACTGAATATTGGCAATTTCTTTGGCGCTACGGGTGAGGCCTCCGGTATATAGTGGCATCATCACGGAAACAGTGGGACGAATCACCTGATCTTCAAGGACGACATTAGACGTATCCGGAATCAGACCAACTCCGCTATGAATAGTATTGTTAAGTCCTTCACGCAGTGGATCAGTAATACCTGCAGGTAGATCCACACCATTACTGGCTTCCCACTCATTAAGCCGGCCATTCACGCCTTGAGAGAGTGAATTTTCCAGATTATTTTTAAACTGCTTTAATGGAATATCGACTTCACTATGAAAGGCATAGGCACGAACATTCAGGTCAACACGAGGTAGGCCAATACCTTTGACAGCTTCTGCTTCAAGTTTTGACGCTTGCTCCAGACTTTGAAAAGCCTGGCTACTATAGGAACGTTGCAACAATTGTTGTTCTGCATCCTTAAAGCTGATGCTTTGTGCATAAGCAAAACTGCCATACATCATAGATGCAAGCACAGTCAGACCCCAGCAGACACATTGTTTATTTTTCTTCATATTCATAAAGTGGTAATGTAAAAGTCACATTAATTCAGTCTAAGCTGCATTATAAATCAAGTGCTTGCAGTGCAGGAATGGGTTAAGTTGTAGTATTGTTGTAATTTGAAACAATTCACTTCTCAAGTTTCAAGCTGATAGTTCTATGTCACTCTAAAACTTGAGCCGAGTTTAAATTCATTTTTCAATTATTTTATATTAGCGGCCGATTCAACATCTTCTAAGCATTGGATGAGATTGAATATTTTTAGCTGTACAATTTCTCATAAATGAAATCACCGAGTTAGAACAAAAAAATCAAAGATATTCAAATTATCCCCCGAATCTAGATTGGTTTTTTGACTCTATCTTCATTCTTGGATAGAAATAATTTTGTGCAAGCGACGTCCAGATATGGTTAAATGCCATCATTTTATTGTGTTTCACTCTGAAAGGAAAAATCATGCGCGCGTACAACTTCTGTGCTGGTCCTGCTGCATTACCTACTGCCGTACTTGAAAAGGCTCAAGCTGAAATGCTTGACTGGCAGGGCAAAGGTCTTTCGATCATGGAAATGAGCCACCGTAGCGCAGACTATGTTGCAGTTGCGGAAAAGGCAGAAGCAGACCTTCGCAAACTCATGAATATTCCTGAGAACTATAAAGTACTGTTCTTGCAGGGTGGTGCATCTTTGCAATTCTCGGCAATTCCATTGAACTTGCTGGGTAAAAACAACAAAGCTGACTATATCCGTACCGGTATCTGGTCTGAAAAAGCATTGAAAGAAGCTAAACGCTATGGCGATATCAATGTGGTTGAAGCAGGCATTAAAACTGAAGATGGTAAATTAGCGATTGCTGATCAAAGCACATGGAATCTTTCTGATGATGCCGCTTATGTGCATTATGCAGATAACGAAACTATTGGCGGTCTGCAATTTGCCCATGTGCCAGAAACTGATAAGCCACTCGTATGTGATTTCTCTTCAAGCATTCTGTCTGCACCGATTGATGTTTCTAAATTCGGTCTGATCTATGCCGGTGCGCAAAAGAATATTGGCCCTGCAGGTTTAACACTGGTTATTATCCGTGAAGATCTGCTTGATCAGGCTAAACCTGAAATTCCAAGCATCCTGAAATATGCAGATCAAGCGAAAAATGGTTCGATGGTCAACACACCATCAACTTATGCATGGTATCTATCTGGTCTGGTATTTGAATGGTTACTGGAACAGGGCGGTGTAGACGCGATTCATAAAGTGAACCTGCAAAAAGCTGAATTGCTTTATGGCTATATCGATTCTAGCGACTTCTATGCAAATCCGATTGCCAAAGAAAACCGTTCAATCATGAACGTTCCATTTACCTTGGCAAATCCTGAACTTGAAAAACAGTTCCTGCAAGAAGCAAAAGAAAACCATTTGCTTAACCTTGCCGGCCACCGTTCAGTAGGCGGTATGCGTGCCAGCATTTACAATGCCGTACCGTTAGAAGGTGTACAGGCATTGGTAAACTTCATGGATGACTTTGCTAAACGCAATGCTTAATTCCTGAGAATTAAAAAACCCGGCAATTGGCCGGGTTTTTTTATCATTTAATTCGGGTTAAAAAACAAAGTTATGTAAGATATAGCCGCAAATGAGCATACCCAATACGAAAAATAGGCATGACATCATATCAAGCTGATAACGCGAGCCAAGATGATGCTCAACCTGCTGTAAATTTTCTTCTTGAACGATTTTCATAGATATTTATTATCCGATCTATTTATCGTAAATGATTATTTGTTGATCGTATTTTTACCATAAAAAATTGATTAAATAAAGTACATTCTTAACTAAACTTCATAAAGTATTAATTTTATTTAAATAACTGGCCTCAATATATTCATAAAAATAGAACTATTATATTAAGTCATTATTTTTATAATGTTTTTAATATGATTATTCAGTTTAAGATAACATTGAAAATGAATTTATTTGAATTTAAATCTGTGGATAAATCTATTTTTAATAAATTCAAAATCCATTAATTCTGATTTCAATTGTGGATAAAAAATAATCAGAATTGAGAGAATATCGCACTAAAATAAATAAAAAACAGGAGACTCATATAAAAATATGAGCCTCCGATCTGGATATTCAGCTTAAGCTGCTTTTCGATAGATATTGGCCTGAATCCACAGATTGCCCCGAATATATTGACCAATCTGGAAATCTTTATGCTTGTCATTGCGGGTGGCTACACGGATCAAGGTAGCCGGCTGGCCTTCATCATGAATCAGGGTAACATCATAGAGCATGTAGTCCTGATCCATAAATTGCATTGAAGTTTTACCGACAATATTGCCCTGGAACCAGGCTTCATCTTCCTGACCCATGGTCTCACCATAGAGATAAGCGACCATTTTGGAGAAATCAACCGTTACCGGTTCTTTGTCTTCTTCAGATTTCGGCTCCCAAGCATCGATCTGTTCCTGTAAATTATCCGGTGCAACACCATTATTTTCCGCAAGAATTGCATTCAGGGCACGGTGATGTTTGATAGAGGCAGGATCATCCACGACTAAATGTTCATGGTCAGTCACCACTTCCAGTTCATAAGCCCAGGCATTTAAGTTGACGATATAAGACTGGTCTTTTTCATAATGCGACCGGTTGACGCTGTACAGCGTATCAAAGGCATAGATGATATTGTTGGCACCCAGATTGAGACGCAACACAGCTTGGGTGTCGGATTTACAAGAAATAATCCGGTCAATCGTGGCTTTCACCTGGTAGGGACTGTCAAAACCCGGAAATGCGGTTTTCACAGCCTGTGGCTTGTTATTTTCTACGGCAATCACTTGGCTTAATTGTACCGCAGCTTTGCTCGGTCCCTGAATCAGCCAGGTGGTTTCATCCATATCGCATTCTTGTGTACACAAGCCCATCGGCATTACAGGTGCGTCAAGGGCTTTGCCTAACCACTGGGGAACATCTGTGCCTGGGTTTTCAGTAAGCAAGGTCCAATGTTCGACATGACTACCGAAATTTTGATCATCAATAGTGATGATCTCTGGGCTATTCTGTTTTTTCATATGCACAATTGATCTTGGATGACTTATTTATAGTTAATCGAGGGTCATTACGATTTTTCAAGTCACTCGAATGAATTTAAAAATTAAAATGCAAATCATGTGAAGTCAAATATTTTTCTAGTTGTGAGTGGCTGACTCATTTAATACGGTTGAGTTGAGTATTTAAATACCAGGATATTCAGAGAAAGAGCAGTTTTAGGCATCAACCTGCATCCTCTGATTTGCTACACTAGTCCAAATTTCTCCCTTATGGAAAGCTGTGTGTTGCCATTCAAACTTTGGGTCGATGCAGATGCATTACCTCGTATTCTGAAAGATGTGATTATCCGTGCCTCCGATCGTTATCAGCTTGAAGTCACTTTTGTGGCTAATCAGCCGGTAGGGATTACACCGTCGATTCGTATCAATTCTATTCAGGTGATGAGCGGGGCAGATGCGGCAGATCAGGAAATTGTCGATCGTATGAAAGAGCATGACATTGTAGTGACGCAGGATATTCCTTTGGCTGCTCAAGTCATCGAGAAGGGTGGTATCGCGATTCACCCGCGTGGTGAAATCTATACAGTAGCTAACGTCAAAGCACGTCTGCATTTACGTGATTTTATGGATACCTTGCGTGGTGCTGGTGTACAAACCGGTGGCCCACCGCCGATTTCTGAACGTGATAAGCGTGAGTTTTCCAGCTCTCTAGATCAAACCATTCAAAAACAGAAACGTAAAACTGCGATTAAATAAAAAACGAGATCAAGTATGCCCCCAAAAAGTAACCTGATGTTGACCTATGCCTTGCTGGTTTTCATCTGGTCCACCACACCACTGGCGATTGTCTGGAGTGTGGAAGATTTGCATCCGATGTGGGCATTGGCGATCCGGTTTTTTCTAGCACTTCCTTTAGCCTTAGTATTACTGTGGTTATTTAAAACCAGATTACCGCTTGATCGTGTTTCCCTACATAGTTACTTGGCGGGTGCATGCAGTTTTATCGGCTCGCAAATTTTTACTTACTGGTCTACGGATTATTTAAGTTCTGGCATTATTGCCTTAATGTTCGGCTTGGCACCCCTCATTTCAGGTCTGATTGGGCGTTTTGTCTTTCAGATGCAACTTTCGCTAAATCAATGGCTAGGAATGGGAATTGCTTTAACCGGACTTTCGGTGATCTGTCTAGGCGATGCAGATCAGCATATACAGCCAATTGGAATCGTGATCGCTTTGGTTGGGGTATTAGTTTATTGTGTATCCATGTTCTGGGTGAAGAAAATCAATGCGCCAATTGATCCTATGGCACAGGCGGCCGGTTCGATTGGTTTGTCAGTCGTTTTCTCTATCGGTATGTTGCCATTTATCTGGCAATACGCACCCACTGCTATGCCACATGCCAAGTCCTTATTTGGTCTGGTGTATGCGGTAATTATGGCTTCGCTGATTGCGATGTTCTGTTATTTCAAACTGGTACAGAAAATTAAGCCAACCACCTTATCTTTAACTACAGTCCTGACACCGATGCTGGCCTTGCTGGTAGGCGTATTATTGAATAATGAAAAATTGCCGCTCATTGCTTTGGTTGGTGTAGTAATTTTATTGTTCGGCTTAGTGGTTTATTTCGCTAAAGAAATTAAGGCGAGCTATAAAGCCCGCCTTTAATAAAAAGATAAATGCCAGTCTTAAGCAAAGCTGGCTTTCACACATTCGCCCAGTTTGACGCGATCCTGAGGATGCAGGGTAATGAAATAAGCACCCGTACGATATTTCCCGTTTTCTTCTGCACGACTGTAGGCCACCTGAGCGGTTGCCGCGATGTGGAAGAAGTTTTCCGGGTGACTTAAAGTCACATGTAGATAGGTGCCTTCGCTAATCGGCTGATCACTAAAGAAGCTAAAACCGGTCTCTGAAAAGTTCACATGTTCCGGTACAGGTAACATGCTTTGTACAATTGCGTCATACAAAGAACCGGTAATAAGGTTTAATTTTTGGTTGAATAAGGATAAGATTCGAGCAATTTGTTGATCTTTTTCAGATAATTGTTCTAATTCGTAGTTAACAGCATGATCAAATTGATCTAGCTCTGCAAGTAGTAGAAAATAGCGGGGCAATACGAAATTAGCATCGTAAGGATCATTCAAGGCAACATCATCGGAAATAATCTGATAATTGATTCGTAAAGCAGCATCGATTCGAGACATGACTCGTCTTTCAGTGAATCCGTTTGGATGCTGTACATTTTCCATAATTTATTACCTCGGACTAGATGGTTATGTTCAAACCAATCTCGCTGTATATAGGGTTGAAATATACTCGCGCACGGCGTAGTAACCACTTCATTTCTTTTATCGCATTGGTCTCAATGATCGGTCTCACGCTCGGTGTAGCAGTCCTCATTACAGTTTTGTCTGTCATGAATGGTTTTGACCGAGAGTTGAAAAATCGCGTCTTGGGTATGGTTCCTCAAGCCACTGTTTCTTCGACGCAAATTCTAACAAATTGGCCTGAACTTGCAAAGCAGATTGAGCGGCATGAACACGTTCAAGGTGTGGCTCCGTTTACCCAGTTACAGGGGATGCTCACGGCTCAAGGGCAAGTTGCCGGAATTATGGTCAGCGGAATTGAACCAAAGTATGAGAAGAAAGTTTCGATCATCCAGAATCATATGGTCGAGGGTAGTATTGATAACCTGAAAAAAGGTGAATTTGGGATTGTTTTAGGCAAACAGATGGCAGATGCCATGGGCGTAGGCTTGAACGATAACATTACCTTGGTTCTACCTGAAGCGACGCCTTCACCAGCGGGTGTTGTGCCACGTTTTAAACGCTTTAAAGTGGTTGGGATCTTCAGCATTGGTGCAGAAGTTGATTCGATGATGGGTTATATTGCCTTGAACGATGCTTCAACCTTGTTACGTCTGCCAGATGGTGCACAAGGCGTACGTATGAAGCTGGATGACATTTTCGCAGCGCCTCAGGTTTCTCAGGAAATTGTGCGTGATTTACCGGGTAACTTCTATGCCTCTGACTGGACTTATACCCACGGTAATCTGTTCAGCGCAATTCAGATGGAAAAAGCAATGGTCAGCTTATTATTATTCCTGATTGTCCTGGTCGCAGCATTTAATATCGTGTCTTCACTGGTAATGGTGGTCACAGATAAAAAATCCGACATCGCAATTTTACGTACTTTGGGTGCTTCACCTGCCACGATTACCCGAATCTTTATGGTTCAAGGTACTGTGATCGGCGTAATCGGAACTTGTGCGGGTGCCATTCTCGGGATTATTGCCGCCACCAGTATTAGTAGTTTTATTGGCTGGTTAAACAATTCACTTGGCCTGAATATGTTTGATGCTTACTTCATCAACTATTTACCTTCTTATCTGCGCTGGCAGGATGTGGTCGTGATTGTAGGTCTGTCACTTGCTTTAAGTTTCCTGGCCACTATTTATCCAGCATTCCGTGCTGCTAAAATTCAACCGGCGGAGGCATTGCGTTATGAGTAATCTGGTTCTGGATGCCCAAAATATCGAGAAATCTTTTACAGATGGAAAATCTACGGTTGATGTGATCAAAGGGATTTCATTGCAGGTAAAGGCCGGGGAATTTGTTTCTATTGTCGGTTCAAGTGGTTCCGGTAAAAGTACCTTGTTGCATATTCTGGGAGGATTGGATCGTCCTTCTGCCGGACAAGTGATGGTCAATGGCCGCCGTTTTGACAATTTATCTGAAGCAGAACGCGGCTATGTCCGTAATGAAAATTTGGGCTTTGTATATCAATTCCACCATTTATTGCCAGAGTTTACTGCACTAGAAAATGTCGCGATGCCTTTAATGCTTCGTAAAAACGTCAAGTTTAAAGAGGCTAAACAGCAGGCAGAATACTTACTGGAGCGTGTTGGATTAACCCATCGTTTAACCCATCAACCGGGCGAACTTTCAGGGGGCGAGCGTCAGCGTGTAGCACTGGCTCGTGCCGTGGTGACCAAGCCGAAGTTAATGATGGCAGATGAGCCAACAGGTAACTTGGACCGTAAAACAGCCGATAAAATCTTTGAGTTGCTGACTGAATTACGTAGTGAATTCAATATGGCCATGTTAATTGTGACCCATGATGAACAATTGGCACATTCGGCAGACCGGATTCTACATATGCGTGATGGTCTATGGATGAATGACTAATTACAGAAATAATCTTCTTTAATTGAAGCTCACTTCGGTGGGCTTTATTATTGCCTGAAAATAATAATAAAAAAGAAAATCTTCATGTTGCAATGGCTGTGTCTGGGCTGGATTTTAGGCCTTGCCAGTATGGGAAAATCTTTTCTGAATATTGAGTTGAATTCAATCTCAGTGATATTTCTTGCTGTGCTCTTTTATTTCTGTAGTTCCAAGCTCAATACTGTTCTGAAAAAGCCCTTACATAAAGGATTGCTGGTAAGTACCTGTATTCTACTCGGGACATTTTTGGGATATGGTTATGCCAATCAACAGCTCAGCCAACGGCTATTGAATGTCGAGCATGAAGTACTGCAGAAAGACATTATCGTTTATGTCAAACGCTTGAATAAACTCGGTGAACAATCCATCCCGCAGCCTTTGGAAGTATTAAACCTCGATGGACGCACCGTAACCTGGATGGGTTTTCTACCTAAAACCTCATCGAATACTTCACAACTATCAGCGAATCATGAAAATTTAAATACGCTTGAACTGGGGCATTATTACCGGCTGCAAGGGCAGGTACGTCCTAATCACAGTTATGCAACGCCCGGTGCTTTTGATGCGGAAAAATGGGCACTGCAACAGAATGTGATGGCAGGTTTCCGGATCAAACAGATAGAGCAACTTGATTCAGCTACTGTTTCTATACTAGGGCATAGTAAGTATGTTCGAAAGCAGCGGTCTTTAACTCAGCAATTTTTACTTTGGATAGAGAAGAAGCGGTTGCAATTAAGAGAGTTCATAGCAAAGCAACCTGTACAAAATAAAGGTTTACTTCTGGCTTTGCTCACTGGAGATGAAAGCCTTTTAAATCCCGCAACTGAGCAGCAATTTCGACGTATGGGTATGAGTCACTTACTGGCGATTTCCGGACCACATGTGCTGATCTTTGCCCTGATGGTCTGCACCGTACTTCGATTATTCATTGCTCGAAGTATGCCTCAGCTTTATCTAAGATGGCCACGCCAGTATTTTTTAGCTTTGCCTTTTCTGTTTTGTGTGGTGCTGTACTGTGCCTTTGTGGGTTTTGAAATCCCGGCAATCCGCACTCTGCTGATCTGTATGATTGGTGTCTTCCTCATGCTGCTTCGACAAAATCTGCAGGCTTTAAAACTTCTGATTCTGAGTGCCGCCTTACTGTTATTCATTGATCCCTTTAGTATCTTGTCCGCGGCTTTCTGGCTGTCCTATGGGGCCTGTTTTGTATTGCTCAGAATTTATCAGACCATTCAACAGCAACCATCCGAGCAAAATCAGACAGCAATACAAAAACTGTATTTTGCAGCTAAAGTGCTAGTGGAATCACAGTGGAAAATCTTTCTCGCTTTATTTCCCTTAATGATGCTGTTTTTTAAGCAAATTGCCTGGATCACGCCATTCAGCAATCTGGTCGCAATTCCCTGGATCGGTCTTTTGATTGTACCGATCGATATTCTGGCAGCAATTCTTTTTTTTATCGCTGAACCGGTCTCAAGCATGCTATTTCAGCTGAATGATCTGTTGCTGAATATCCTGTTGGGCTTCTTAAATCTGCTGGATCACTGGTTTAAACCGCAGTTAATTCCAGTTGCAATGAATCTCTGGATGATTGGACTATCTATCCTGTCTTTGCTGATTTTATTCTTACCACGAGGCGTATTACCAAAATCCTGGATAGCTGTGGCGGTAGTACCAGTTTGTGTTCCTCAATTTAATCATCCGCCATTTCAGCTTTCGGTGCTGGACGTCGGGCAAGGGCAGGCGATATTCTTTCGTTATGGAACTCATAACATGATGATCGATATGGGCGGTTATTATGATGAGGAAAAATTTAGTATTGGGAAGCAGGTAATCATGCCATTTCTGTCGGTACAAGGTGTTTCTCAACTGGAGCAGGTGATTTTAACGCATCTGGATCAGGACCATAGTGGTGCTTATCACAGCATTAAAGACCAGCTCAAGATTAAGAATATCTATACCAATGAAGTGACCGAAACTGCAGCCTCTTCAAACTTTCAATTATGTTATCAGGGACAGCAGTGGCAATGGCAGGATGATGTGCAGATTAAGGTCATTGCACCAAAACTAGAACAATTAAATACTGCTAATTTCAATAAAAATGACCTGTCTTGTGTAGTGTATTTGCAGCTCAAAGATGTCTGGCCTTATCAGAATTTTCTGCTGATGGGAGATGCAGGTTGGCAGACTGAATATCAGTTACTCAAAGACTACCCCGATTTAAAAGTGGATGTCTTGGTCTTAGGCCATCATGGCAGTCAGCACAGTTCAGCTTATCAATTCTTGCAGCACTATCGTCCTAAACTGGCGATTGCGTCTGCTGGAAAATTTAATCGTTACGGGCATCCAAGTCAGTTGACTCAACAGCGTCTCAAAGAATTGGATATTCCTCTATTGACTACAGCAGAGCATGGCAGCCTGCATTTTCATCAGCAAGGAACTCAAATCATTCTAGAAACTGAAAGAAGTCGCTGGAAATGGTTACAAAAACAAAATCTAACTGACTGATTCTAGAGATGGTTCAACAGCAGCCAGATTAGAAGTTCTTAACTGGTTCACTTTGGACAAAGCTTGGTTATGATCAAGCTTATAAATATTTCCCAGATCTTCGTGAGCTCTAAAGCGTTTATAGCTCCAGTGATAATGTTCAGGATGACGCTGAATCAGGTTTTCAATCGTGTTGATGATGATGCCTGTACCTTGATTAGCATCTCCCTGATAAATTTTTTCATCTATGGCCTCGATATGAATATCAAAGCCAGCATTCTCATTACGCAGGGCATAAAGGAACAGCGCACGGGCTTTGGTTTTCTGGATCAGCTTGGCACTCAGATTGCTGGTAGCTAGAGGAACACCAAAGTAAGGAATATATTCACCGCCAACGTTGGGTGTATGATCCGGCAGAATGACAGTGGTGCCACCTTGCTTCAAGGCTTTGAAAATCTGTCGTACACCAGACTCATCTGTCGGCACCAGATTGGCCTGTTCGCGGCTGCGTGCTGCACGAACAAATTGATCCGCTGCCTGATTTTTTACAGGCTTATACATGATGGTCATTGAAGTGAATTGCGCAACATAGGCATTCATGATTTCCCAAGTGCCAAAGTGCGGCACAATCAGTACCAGACCTTTATTTTGTGCCAAGGCATCATGCAGTAAATCTTCGCCTATAACTTTATGCACTCTCTCAATATTTTTCTGATTACTCGAACCCCAAATACTAAAAAATTCAAAATAAGACATCAGTTCATTGCGAATCGCGGCACGGGTAATCCGTTCTCTTTCCTGTGTCGACAGTTCAGACAAACTGATCTCAAGGTTCAGGCGAATTACATCAGAAGTTTTAGAAACTTTAAAAATATTAACGATTAAGGCAAGAATCCGCGCAATCCATCGGGAAACTGAAAGCGGTTGGCGGCTAATATATTTGAGTAAACCGTAAGCTGAATTCTTTGAGCTGCGTTCAGTCATTGAGTTGTAATATTGATAAAATAAAAAAGAATAGCACTTATTATAGGCGAAAACGGTTTCTTTAGACAGAATTACCCTTTTCGGTGTATATAATGGGTTCAATATAAATTAATTTATTGGATTATTTATGTCCGATTGGCCACCAAAACCTGAAAATCAAATACAAAATACGCAACAACCAGTTCAACCGACTGGCCCAGAATGGAAACTGCTGGAAAAAGCGGTTTTAGCTTCAGTAGAAGAGCAACGACGGGCACGTCGCTGGGGGATCTTCTTTAAATTTCTGACCTTCGCTTATCTGCTGGTTGTCATTCTTGCGCTGGGTAAAGGCTGTAGCATGAGTGCTTCTGATCCAAGTGCAGGCGCAGGTGCACACATTGCTGTGGTTGATATTATTGGTACGATTGCCGCAGACAAGCAAAGCGTAAACAGTAGCAATACCATCAAATCACTCAAAAAAGCCTTTGAAAACAAGCAAAGTAAGGCTGTTGTTTTAAATATTAATTCACCAGGTGGTTCACCAGTCCAGTCAGATGAAATCTGGCAGGAAATCCAGTATCTGAAAAAACAGCATCCTGAGAAAAAACTCTATGCCGTGATTGGTGATACTGGGGCTTCTGGTGCTTACTATATTGCATCCGCTGCAGATGAAATCATTGTCAATCCATCGAGTCTGGTCGGTTCAATTGGTGTGATCATGCCGAACTATGGTGTGAATAACCTGCTGCAAAAACTTGGAGTTGAAGACCGCACCATGACTTCAGGTGAAAATAAAGCTTTGCTGTCCATGACACAGCCGGTTGATCCTGCGCAAAAAGCGCATGTACAAGGTGTGCTGGATAATGTGCATGGTCACTTTATTAATGCTGTAAAGCAGGGACGTGGAGCTAAATTAAAATCGACTGATCCTGCTATTTTCTCAGGTCTGTTCTGGACCGGTGAACAGGCGGTGAAATTGGGTATTGCAGACCGTATTGGCAGTTTAAATACTTTGAAGCGTGAACTAAAAACTGAAAAAGCACTGAACTACACTATTGAATATAGTCCATTTGAGTCAGTACTGGGTCGTATGGGTTCATCGATTGGTGAAGGAATTGCAACTTCAGTGGCACAGAAACTTCAGTCAGAAAATAAAACGACCTTACAATGAAACCATTGATTCATTTTGTGCACGCCAATGGCGTGCCATCTAAAGTCTATCAAAAGCTGTTTGAAGGACTACAAGATGATTACGATATTATCTATGTGCCGTTATTAGGGCCTGATAAGCGTTATCCGATTGATAATCACTGGAAAAGTCTGACTCAGCAGGTGATTGACAGTATTGTGCGCCAATCTCATGGACGTCCGGTAATTGGTTTGGGGCATTCATTAGGTTCAGTCCTGAGTTTTCAGGCCTCCTTACAGCGTCCGGAACTTTTTTCGCAAATGATTATGCTTGATCCGCCGATGATCATGGGCAAAGAAGCCTTTGCGTTGCATATTGCAAAAACTTTTCGCTTAAAAGCACTGGACCAGATGTCACCTGCAGGTTTGTCGAAACGCCGTCGTGATCATTGGGAGTCTCGGGAACAGGCAGCTGAACTGCTACGACCGAAAGGCTTTTATCAGGATTTTGATGCAGATTGCTTCCAGGCTTACATTGACTATGCCTTAAAGGATGATCCGGTTCGAGGTGGAGTTGAACTCACCATTCCTAAAATGGATGAAGTGAATATCTTTAGAACCAATCCATCGCTATGGTGGTTACCTCAGGCTAAACCAAAAGTACCAGTGCATCTGGTGGTTGCCAAGAAAGGTCCATTTTTGGCGCGCAAATTTCCGCAGCGAGTGCAAAAGAAATTTGGCATTCCATTTACAGTGGTAGATGGTGGGCATATGTTCCCATTGGAGCAGCCTGAGCAAGTAGCGAGTCTGGTCAAACAACTGATTCAGCAACAGTCTGCTTAAAGCTCATCTCATCTAAAGAAATAAAAAAACGCGTCCGAGGATGCGTTTTTTTATATTTGGACTTTTAGAATTTGCAGAATTGAACAGGTTCTTGCATTTTTGCATTACGGTACAACACACCTTGTTCAGTATGCTGAATTGTCCCATTACAAATCCATTCTACCACTTGTGGGTAAATCAGATGTTCCAGTACATGTACCCGCTGCGCTAAAGTGTGAGCCGTATCTTGATGCGATACTTTTAACACACCCTGTGCTAAGGCTTGGCCGGCATCCAGTTCAGGAGTGACATAATGCACTGTACAACCATGCAGAACATCACCAGTATTCAGGACACGCTGATGGGTATGCATGCCTTTGTAATGTGGCAAAAGAGAAGGGTGAATATTCAGCATTTTCCCTTCCCAAGCTTTCACAAATTTTTCACTTAAAATTCGCATAAAACCCGCAAGTACGACCAGATCAACCTCCCAGTCCAGAAGCTGCTGATGCATGACATCATCAAAAGCTTCCCGGCTTGGATACTGCTTATGTTCAATGACTGCAGTCGGAATTCCTGCTTTATGAGCGCGCTCTAAAGCAAATGCTTCAGGCTTGTTAGAAAGCACCCCGACAATTTCTCCTGACAGATGGGCATCTATCAGGGCTTGCAGGTTCGATCCACTGCCTGAAACAAGTACAGCAATTTTAATCATGCGAATTACGCGAAGATCACACGAATTTTTTCGTCTGCACCTTCAACAGATTCAGCATTATCTGCAATGTGACCCATGGTCCATGCTTTCTCACCCAAACCGTTGAGTAACTCTACAGTTTTGTCTGCTTCGGCTGCATCAACAACAAGAACCATACCTACGCCACAGTTAAAGGTACGATACATTTCAAACTGTTCTACACCGCCTTCGCGTTGAAGGAGTTTGAACAGCTCAGGCCATTCCCAAGAAGATTCATTTACGACTGCTTGAGCACCGTTTGGTAATACGCGAGGCAGGTTGCCTGGTAAACCGCCACCCGTGATGTGTGCCATCGCATGTACATCAACCTGTTTTAGCAGTTCAAGAATAGATTTCACATAAATGCGTGTTGGTTCCATTGCAACATCTGCAAGTGGACGACCATCAACGATTTGATTCAGGTCAACATTTTTAACTTCAAGAATTTTACGAAGCAACGAATAACCGTTTGAATGTGCACCAGAAGATGCAACACCAATGAGTACATCACCCGCTTTTACTTTAGAGCCATCAATAATTTTGCTTTGCTCAACTACACCGACACAGAAGCCTGCAAGATCGTAATCTTCACCTTCATACATGCCTGGCATTTCAGCAGTTTCACCACCAACCAGTGCACAGCCTGCAAGTTCACAGCCAGCACCGATTCCTGTTACGACATTTGCAGCCACGTCCACATTTAGGTGACCAGTCGCATAATAGTCCAAGAAGAACAGTGGTTCAGCACCACAAACGAGAAGGTCGTTCACACACATTGCAACCAGATCTTGACCAATGGTGTCATGACGGTTCAAATTCAGTGCCAGACGTAATTTTGTACCAACACCATCTGTGCCTGATACGAGAACAGGTTCTTCATAACCTTTAGGGATTTTACAAAGGGCGCCGAAACCGCCTAATCCGCCCATTACTTCAGGACGTTTAGTACGCTTAGCGACGGACTTGATTCGGTCGACTAACGCGTCTCCCGCTTCAATATCGACACCTGCATCTTTGTAGCTTAAACCAGTGTTTGGGGTAGAAGTTGAGTTGCTCATAATGAAGTCTCCGCATTCGCGCGGGGGATTATAACCTGAATATGCAAAACTCTTATGGTATTTATGCCCTAAAATGCTATCTTTATTAAAATATTTTACTTTTTATAACGATTAATAGAGAGAAGGCGAAACTTTATGGTAGATCGCACATTGCGTCGCGTGTTTATCCTAGCTGGGATAGCTTTGTTGTTGTGGATTCTATATTTACTAAAACCCGTTGTAATTCCATTTGTTGCAGCGTTTTTGATGGCTTATCTGTTTAGTCCGCTGGTAGATAAACTGCACGATATCGGTCTGCCACGTTGGCTCTCTATTAGTATCGTTTTTACTGGAATCGGGATTGTTATGATCCTGGCGATCTGGTATCTGGTGCCGCTGATCTGGCAGCAGCTGATTTATGCGCGTGACAATATACCTGCGGTCATTGGCTGGATTAATTCAACCTTTTTGCCATGGTTGTCGAATACCTTCAATGTCGTTGAAATGGAAATTGATACCACACAGATTTCTGATGTGGTCATGGACTATGTGCAAACCAATTATAGTGCTGACAGTATTCAGGCCTTCCTGCTACGCCTTGCACAATCTGGAATTAACTTCTTGCAGATTGGCGGTACGATTGTCCTGATTCCAATTATTGCATTCTATTTCCTGCTGGATTGGGATCGTATGCTGGAAAGCTTACGTCGCCTGATTCCACGTCCTTATGAACAAAGTACATTAAGAATCGTCGGTGAATGTCACAGTGTACTTGGGGCCTTTGTGAAAGGACAATTTCTGGTGATGATTCTGCTGGGAATCGTTTATGCGATTGGTTTGCAATTGATTGGTCTTGAAGTTGGTCTGATTATTGGCATGGTGGCAGGTCTGGCCAGTATTATTCCTTATCTGGGATTTGCGGTCGGGATCATTGCAGCTGTCATTGCGACCTTCCTGCAATTCGGAATTGACTGGTGGCAACTGGTTCTGGTGGGTGTTGTGTTTATGGTCGGTCAGGCGGTAGAAGGCTATGTATTACAGCCATTCCTGCTCGGCGATAAAATAGGTTTATCTCCAGTTGCTGTGGTTTTTGCGGTATTGGCGGGCGCACAACTGGCTGGCTTCCTAGGAATGCTGATTGCTCTCCCAGTTGCAGCGGTAATTGTGGTTCTGCTCAGACATGCACGTGAATATTATGAATGCACATCATTTTATGGAAATCAGGCAGTCGTCATGAATGATCCGGCTACAGGTTCCATAAGCGTAGAAACTTCAGACTTAGATGTTGATATTGAAATGAAAAAGTCAGAAGCAAAACCACTGCAAGAGGGAAAGAAATCAAGTAAGATGGATGTACCTCTTCATAAAGACTCATAAGGCCATCAGAATCATATGCGTCAATTGCAGCTAGATATAGAACCTCAACTCGATGCTCGAATTAGTGATTTTTCGGGCCCGGGATGGGGTCATGTAATTGACGCAGTCCGACAGCTGCATGCAGGCCTAATCAGCCGCTTTTATGTGTATGGCGGAGCTGGAACAGGGAAAAGTCACTTACTCTCTGCCATTTGTGATTCTTATCTGGAAATCGGTAAGACTGCTATACAGGTGTCTTTGCTGGAGCTTCTGGATGCGCCTACTGAAGCCATTACTTCGCTGGACCGGTTTGACCTGATCGCACTGGATGATATTGAAGCCATTAGTGGGGTTCCACACTGGCAACGCGCCGTTTTTCACTTGATTAATTATAATGATGAAGGCGGTGGTCAGCTGGTATTTTCTTCCCGTTTTGCACCCATTGAGTTAAAGCTTGAATTGCCCGATTTGCAGTCCCGACTCACGCAGGCAGTCAGTGTCCGTGTCCCAAATGGCAGTCTTTATGCGGACCGATTTGCCTTGGTATCCTCGGTATTGGACCGACGCGGTATTCATCTTGATCCACAGATTTTTGATTATTTGCTAAATCACGGACCACATCAAACTTCCGTGCTTCTACAAACATTAGAA
This sequence comes from Acinetobacter sp. YH12249, assembly GCF_013417475.1. NCBI lineage: Bacteria > Pseudomonadati > Pseudomonadota > Gammaproteobacteria > Moraxellales > Moraxellaceae > Acinetobacter > Acinetobacter sp. YH12249. The sequence continues at coordinate 21,861 of NZ_VPDX01000029.1, forward strand.
CAGATTATTCAATTACTTAAAGGCGAAAAGCTGAAGGTCAGCAATGCTAACCTGCGGCAGATTTATGCATTAATTGATGAATATCGTTAAATTATAAAACATCTTGAGTAATTACTCAGTCTATGCGAAAGTAAGGCAAAATAATTCGCTGTTGCAAGGAAGATGCAACTTTAGAAGAAAAAGAAAGAAATAAAAAATTAAGGAGAAGGGTATGCTCAAGAAGAGCATAGGCATGGCTTTGCTATGTATGGCGGGGCAGGCATATAGTGCAGAAATTATTGTAACTACCACAGAAGATATTGAAAAAGATGACAAGGAATGTTCACTTCGAGAAGCTGTTGAATATGTGAATCGTGGCCTGGCTAAAGAAGGTTATATGGGCTGTGGTGGCGAAAATGCTATTGGCACCATTATCTTAAAAGAAAAAACGACCTATGTACTGAATAAGCATATCCCGATCAAGAAATCAGTAACGATTAAATCTATCGCAGAAGTAGATGGTGAATTTAGTAGTACCGATAAGGTAATGGGGTTATATAACGCTCATATTCAAATGAAAGGGACAGATAATCTCTTCCGTATTAGCAATGATGAAGAGCTGATTCAAGTCAATTTAAAAGAACTCGACCTTGAAGGTTGCGGTAAAAGCAGCTGTGCCGAACAAGGTGGCCTAATTCATAATAAAGGTAAATTGGTGATTGATTACAGCCGCTTATACAAGGGAGCTGCGAGTCAAGGTGGTGCCATTTATAATGTGGGGAAATTTGGCCAGAATCTGATTGCTTTTGCCGAAATAAAAACCAGCCTGATTGAAAATAATCAGGCGCAACAGGGTGGCATACTCTATAGCCAGCTTCCATACTTTCTGGTTTATCAAAGCGTTTTAAAGAATAACCAGACGCTGAATAATAATGCTACCAATATTTATACAGCGGGCCAAGTCGATAATCCTGCCGATATTCAATCCATTAATGCTGAAGTCCTAAGCAGTACCCTGTTAAAAAATAAGGGAGCACTGATCAATGTGATTGATGGAGTGGGAATCAATAACCTGACAATAGTGGACAATACAGGTACAGCACTACGTATTAGTGCCCCGAATGGTAAAGCCTATGTGGCGAACAGTATTATTTTAAGAAATGGTACGCAGGATTGTCAGATTGAAACTACGGATAAAAGTACGATTCACAATAACCTGCTAACAGCATCTTGTGGTACAGGTGATGCTGCGTATCCAAACCAGATCTGGACAGGTACTCGCTTGTTTGCAGAGGCTTCAGATCAAAGTGAAGGTGTTTGTCTAAATTTAAAACAAAATAGCGATGCTATTCTATGTCCTTATAGCGTTCCTAAAGATCAGTTCTTGGGCTATCTACGTCCTCGTATCCTGTTGAATTATAATCAGGTTAGTGATTCACCGATTGTAAATAGAGGGACTAGCTACAATAGCAGCAATCCTTCAGTCAGCTGTGAGGCGTCAGACCAACGCGGTGTAGACCGTTTACTAGATAACTTATTTTGTGACCGTGGTGCGATTGAAATTACAGTTCCAACATCTACCAGTCTGGTTGGACAGGATCTTCTAAAAGGAGAGACTGCAAAGTTTTCAATTGAATCTGCTTTAGGAGATAGTGATTTAATTCCTAAAGAGCAATGCAATAACATTATTGGAGAGAATCCAAAGGGTGAGCCTTGGCAAGATGGCTGCTTACAGGTTATCCAAACCAAAACTGTTTCCAAGGGCAAAACAGTCATTGATATTGATGGGAATGTTGTTTATACCCCAGATTCACAATGGCATGGTGCTGACATTTTTGAAATTCAGGTAGTTACTTCATCTACACGATTTAATAAGTCCAAACCTTATCTGGTTTTAAGTACCCAGATTGTACAGGAACCTAAAAATGAAATGAAAGACAAGTCTGTGAAAACCTCTGGTGGGGCATGGGGAATCGCTGGCTTAATGGGCTTGATAGGGTTGATCGGCCTACGTCGCAGATTAAAAGATTAAGGAAAAATCATGAAAAATTATAAAAAAGGACTGCTTGCAGCCATGATTTTATCTGCCATGAGTTTAATGGCAGCCGAAGATAAAACCATATATGTCACTACATTTGCTGACGAGGACGGGGAAAATACCAATGCCTGTTCCTTGCGTGAAGCCATTAAGACAGCCAAGCTGGATAAATCCTATGGAGGATGCAATGTTGGCCGTACATTGCGTAATGATGGTTCCGCTCCAGATGTCATCCAACTCGAAGCTGGGGAATACAAACTCAATAGTGAAATTATTGTTGAATCCCATGTCAATATTTTGGGAAAATCACCCTTCAATTATACTCAAAGAAGCCCTATTACCTTTTTATATCCAACACGTGAGGCTTTAACAACCACCATTTCAGGCCAAGGGAAAACTCGCTTATTTAATACGGTCGCTAGCCAAGCCAGCATGGTGGTAAATGGTGTCATCCTGAAAGATGGTTATGCTGCAAAAACCAGTCTGGATAAAGGTAATGGTGGAACATTTTATGTCGCCGGTCCTCTAAGCCTCGTGAATAGTGAAATTGTAAATTCACGAGCGGCTGCAGAAGGGGGAGCAATTTATGCAGTAGCGATGAATAATGAAAAAGTTATCAGGATTCAGGATTCCTTAATTCATCAGAATAAAGCAGCTACATATGGCAGTGTCTTGGCTATGGATTGTGTGGGGAATTTGGGCAGTACAGAGACCAAGCTAGAAATTAGCGCAAGCAGCATTGTCAAAAATGGTTCTACTGATACGGCCAGTATTCTGGACTTCTGTGGTTATGCCAAAGCTGATATTAGTAACTCTACGATTGCAAAAAATACGACCAGTACTACAGGTCATATTTTCCGAATGGCTAATGAAATCAGCCGTCCATTAAGTTCTTTCTTCACTTTTAGTGCCATTAATAACACGATTGTCGAAAATACTGCTCGCTCTACCATCTTTTATGACAATACTGGTAATTCGAGTCTGGCTTATAACGTGTTGGCCTTTAACCAGGGCTTGTCTTGTGAATATGCCTTGAATGGTGGGAATCCAAGTAAAGAACAAGGTGTAGATTTATTTACTGCTTATAATGCGATTCATACAAGTGGTTCCTCACGCTGTATATTACCTGAACTGGCAGAAAACAGTGTTTCAACGAATATTGATGTATCCAGTAATCAGATCACAGATCTATTAACTGCTTATATCGAACCTTCTGTAAATAACCGTTATTTAGGGATGTATTATCCTATTGATCGACAATCGAATACGGATCTGGTCAATATCGGTACAGAAAGTTGTGAAGAAACTGATCAGCGTGGAATTGAGCGGTTGACTAAGGCAACCTTATTATTTAATCCGGACGCAAAAAATTCCTGTGAAATTGGGTCGGTAGAAATCCGGCGCTTAACTGCAGCAGATATTTCTGGCCTAAAAAATAGTTCTTTAACAGAGTTGCTGGATTATTATCAGGAAAATATTGATGATATTAATTCTATTCTGGCCGATAAGAATACAAAACCTGAGGAAATACAGGGCTTAAAGGAAGAGCTAAAAGAATATGAGGATCTTTTAAAATATACCAAGCAATACCAGAAATATCGTGCCATATACGTTAATCCATTTAGTTTGGTCATGCCTCAAGAAACTTTGAATAATTCTCAAGTACAAGCTAAAGCATTAAATTCACAAAATTATGAAATTAAAGTGCAATCTTTAGGTGTAGGGTCTTTATCTGGATCAGGCAGTTCATTAATTGTTCAAGGTGCGCCTAATGATCCAAATTTAAAATGTGAATGGAAGCCTGACTTAAACCGTATCATGATGTATCGTACTGATGGCAAAGTAACCAGTCTCTCGGATACGGAGTATTGCCGTTATACAATTAAAGACAAGCAGACAGGTGCCAGCAGTACAGGTATTTTGCAGGGCGCATTTGTAAATATTAAACCGATTGTAAAAAATGATGAATATAGAATTAGCGCAGAGAACAATCTGACCGTAACTGTGAATCCATTAGAGAATGACAGCGATGATGGTGATGGTCCACGGATGAATGGCAAGGCTGCTTTCTATCGTGATAAAGATGGTCGTGAGATTCCAATTCGCATTGTCAAGCTTCCTGCCGGAGTAAACCTTTCCGCAGAGCGAGAAGGACCATGCCCAGGGAATTTTGCCGGTGAAACCTGTTATGGTGGAAAATTGACTTTTAGTGTGAAAAATACTTTTAGTCAGTCAGATTATGATATGCAGTATCATGTTTTTGATGCAGATGAGTTGATGTCAGATACAGCAAGAATTAACTTAAAAAATACGGCTAAAAATACCAATACATCATCAAGTGGTGGTGGTTCATTTGGAATTTGGGGATTGTTTGGATTATTAGGTCTGGCAGGATATCGCCGAATTAGAAAATAATTGCAGCATGAAAAAAGCCTCCGGATGGAGGCTTTTTTATTTAACTTAAGTTAATGAGTTTTGGGTTGAGTGAGTTGCTGGTATTTCTGGATATATTCTTCACGGATCGCCAGTCGTTCTTCTGGCGTTGCTTTTTGCATCCGTGCACCTAACTCCTTACGTTCCTGACTGCTCATCATTTGCCAGGTTTCACGCATACGCTGCTTTTCAGCTTCAGGAAGCTGGGTGAACCAGTCCATGCGTTGCTGTAAATTAATACGTTGCTGTTCAGGCATTTCTTTTAAGGACTGATAACGTTTAATTAATGCCAGTTGCTCGGAATCAGAAAGGGTATCCCAGGTTTCGTTGACCTGCGTATTGGCATCTTTGGAAAAAATCCAAAAACGTTCAAATCCAGCAAAGCTGGTTTGCAGGAAGCTGAATGCACAAAATGCAATTGCTAATCTTTTAGCTGCCATGTGGAACTTTGTCCTCACCTAAAACCATTAACATTTCCAGATCTTCAAGCATCTGTGGGGAGAGTTTGGGTGTAGATACCGCCTGAGTCTGAGGTTCGTTATGGCTGACAATATTCGGTAGCACTACCACGCCAGCAATCGCAGCAGCCAGAGCAAAGCTAGACATTTTTAGAAATGCAAAGCGTGAATGTTGTGCGTCCTGAATATGCTCCAGCACATGATTCATCACCACCGGTTTATCCTTGTGGTGCTGTGCCAGTCCATCAAGTTTGGAAGTTACTTGCTTTAAGAAATCATCTTGCTTCATTCGGATGATCCTCCCAGATATGGATTTAAGTGTGCTAGAGAGGCACGTAGACCTTGAATAGCACGGTGATAATGGGTTTTCACACTGCCTTCTGTACAGTTCATAATTTGCGCTGTAGTTTGAGTATCAAAGCCTTCCCAGGCTCTGAGCATAAATGCTTGCTGCTGACGCACAGGTAATTTGGCAATCGCCTCCTGAATTTCTTCAGCAGTTACTGCCTGATCCAGAAATTCTAAAGGTGAGGGCGTAGATTCATCTACCAGATTGTCAAATTCGACTTCGTCGTCATCAAGGCTGACTTTTTTGAAAAAGGAAAAGGGCTGGTTGCGACGTGCTTCTTTACGACGCCAATCCTGTAATTTGTTATTCAGAATCGTATAGAACAGGGGATACCACTCTTCAGTGCTTTTCTCTGCATAAGATTTATGCAAAGCAATAAAAGCTTCCTGAACCAGATCCATTGCGATCCCATGTTGTCCTTGAGTCGCACTTTCCATCATCACCAAAGCACGCCCAGTCACGTCCTGCATGAAATTTTTCAGGCGAGACTCTGCCGTACTCTTTAGAATACTCGCATCTTGTGACTGCAACGGTTTCGGTGCTAAATCCATAGAGATGGAAAATCCTGTCATTGGATACCCACCATTATTCCCAAGTTCATGTGCATATAACGTTGGGAATAACGATTTGGTTGACAATAAAACTTATTATTTTTGTAGTGTAATCTATTTTATAAATACACTGACTGGAATTAAAACAATGTAACCTAAATACCGTATTAGATACGTTGACGCACCATCTCAAAGAAACAGATAGAGCCTGCAATGGCAACATTCAGGGATTCCTGTCCACCTGGCTGTGGAATAGTCACCGCTTCGGCATGTTGCAGGGCATAGTCAGATACGCCTTGACCTTCATTGCCCAGAATCCAGACGCAGGCTTTACGCAAGTCTTTACTGTACAGGCTGCTAGAACGATGTGAGCTGGTGACATATACCGGAATCTTGAATTGCGGTAAAAGATCTTCCAGTGCGATATTTTCAAAAGTTTGCAAAGAAAAATGCGCGCCCATACCTGCACGTAATACCCGTGGTGACCAAAGAGATGCTGAACCCTTAGTACAAATGACCTGATCAATACCGGCAGCTGCTGCTGAACGTAGCAGGGTGCCAACATTACCGGGATCCTGCACATTTTCAAGGATCAGAGTGTCAGCCGTAAAATCAAGTGCCTGGCTTGAGCTTGGAATATCGACAATCGCCATACATGCAATCGAAGTGCCTAAGGTACTCAGGTCCTTATAAAGCGATTCACCAATGACAAAGACCACACCGGTATATTTGTTTAAAATAATGTCGAAATCAGGATGCGCTAAAGCATGTTCAGTCGTGAAGATCGAATTGATTTTCTTGTTTTCATGTAACCATGCAAGACACAGGTGCGTGCCTTCAAGCACAGTCTGTCCTTGTTTTTTTCGATAAGAATTCTGTTCAATTAAACCGCGTAAGTGTTTAATTTTAGGATTGTCTTTGGATTCAAGGAAGATGGTTGGCATAAGAAGAAAGTCCACGGCAGTCAATCAAAGATCAACTGCCGTTTAAAAATTAGTGGTGGTAGCTGGTCACAAGCTCAACTTCATTTTTTGAGCCAATGATGACCGGAACACGTTGATGCAGATTTGTAGGTTCGATTTCAAGAATGCGGACACGACCAGTCGTTGATGCACCGCCAGCCTGTTCCATCAGCATACTCATTGGATTGGCTTCATACATTAAACGTAAACGACCTGCTTTAGTTGGGTCTTTTAAGTCGTATGGGTACATGAAGATCCCGCTACGGCACAGAATACGGTGAATATCGCCGACCATACAAGCGACCCAGCGCATATTGAAATCTTTGGCGCGAGGACCTGTTTTACCTGCCAGCAATTCCTCGATATAACGCTGTACAGGCGCTTCCCAGTGACGCTGGTTCGATGCATTGATTGCATATTCTTTAGTATCAGCAGCTACCTGAATCGCTTCAGAAGTCAACAGGAACTCTTGAGTTTCAGGATCGAAAGTGAAGAATACCACACCAGCACCCACAGTCAGTGCCATCATGGTTGATGGGCCATACAGGACATAACCAGCAGCAACCTGATTGACACCAGCCTGCATGAAGTCTTCTGCCTGAGTTACACTATTTTTTGCGGGAAGAATCGAAAAGATAGTGCCCACACACATGTTGATATCAATATTGCTTGAGCCATCAAGTGGATCGAACAATACTAGATATTGACCATTTTCCTGTGCTGAAGTGAATTCATCCAGTTCTTCAGATGCTAAACCGCCTACATGTGGATGTACTTTTAATGCATCAATCAGATAATCATTAGAAATCACGTCCAGTTTCTTTTGCTCTTCGCCTTGAACATTTTCATGCTGAGCACTACCTAATACACCCGCTAGAGCACCTTTTTGCAGGAGTTGGTCAATACGCTTGCAGGTATTTCCAATTGTTTCAATTACTTGTGCAAGTTCAGGTGTGAGGTTCCCGCTTTGTTGTTGTAGGAATTGGGATAAGGTGCGGTATGACATAAGGGAAAAACTCCAAGACTTATAATCGGGGAAAAAAGATCAAAACGATATACGGCTATATTTTAGAGGAGAACGTCCGAAAAGGACAATTAAACTGAATTATTTGTTGTGATTTTGCCCTTGCAACTCCTGTGGAAAGTGCTATGTTGAATCAAAGGAAAAAATGATCATAGGAGCACAGAGATGGCAACATTAAAGTTTGATGCGACTCCAACGCCGAGCGAAGCGATTAATCTCGATGAAATTTCTGAAGACAAGATGAAAGAAGCGTGGAAGGATTACGAAGCAAAACCTGAATATAAAAAATTCAATAAACACGACATGATTGAATCCATGCAAACTGCAGAAGAAGGTGAAGGCAAAGAGTAATTTTATTCTTTGATCTTTCAAATATCCCTCTAATAAAAAAGCACTCGATTGAGTGCTTTTTTATGAATGATGTATTATTTAAATGATCACTTATTTTAGTAGTGGTGGAACAGCTTCGTAGTTGATTTCTACACGGCGGTTTTCTTTCCACGCACTTTCATCATGGCCAGGATTAACTGGCATTTCTTTACCATAGCTCACTGCTTCAAGTTGGCCTGCATTTACACCAGAAGTGATCAGGAAACTTTCTACTGCTTTGGCACGACGTTCACCAAGCGCCATGTTGTATTCACGTGTACCGCGTTCATCTGTATGGCCTGTCAGAGCTACACGAGAATTGGCATTTGCCATCAGGAACTGGGCATGTGCTTGCAGAGTACGGATATCGTCATTGCTCAGTTCACTGCTGTCATAGTCAAAGTGAACTACACGTTTAGCTAAATAAGCCTTATTTTCCGCAGTTACACCTTTAGCAGATGCACCGGCCATATTTTGAGCACTTAAAGCTGCATCTTCACTTAGACCTTCAGTGTTTACAGTGGTGGTGCCACTGGTATCCAGGTTGCCAGTTTGGACTTCAGCTGCTGGTTTACGGCTGGCACAACCAGTCATTACGACTGCAGCTGCAAGTAAAGGAAGTGCAAATAATTTTACTTTGTTCATTCTTCATCTCCATGAAGGTTGATTATGGGGTAAAGCATTTATAAATATTGAACTATTATTTTGGTGCCCAAGCAGGTTCGCGGACTTCACCTGTTTCACTTGGCAGATTCATGCGGAACCGGCCATCGAGAGACATAATGGATAACAATCCACGGTTACCTTCGCGAGTGGCATAGACCACCATCTGACCATTTGGCGAGAAGCTAGGTGATTCATCCAGGCTGGTTGGCGTCAGGATATTGGTCACACCTGAGCTAATATCTTGTACAGCCACTTTATAGTTACTGCCACTTGGACGATGAACCAATGCAAGTTTCTTACCATCTGCACTTAAGGTCGCGCGGGCATTAAATGCGCCACGGAAAGTCAGACGTTTGGTACTTTCATTATTAAAATCATAGCGGTAAATCTGCGGAGAACCACCACGATCTGAAGTAAAGATAAATGATTTTCCATCCGGCGCATAACGTGCTTCTGTATCAATTGCGCTATCGTTGGTCATGCGTTTTAACTGACGTGTTTCCAGATTCATCTGATAGATTTCCGGGTTACCGTGCATAGACGCAGTGAACAGCATGCTCTTGCCATCTGGAGAGAAGCTTGGCGCACCGTTTAAACCACGGAAGCTGGCCAGCTTTTCACGTTGACCAGTCGCCAGATCCTGTACATAAATGGCCGGACGTTTGGTTTCAAAAGATACATATGCAATTTTTTTCGCGTCCGGTGTCCAGGCAGGTGACAGGATTGGATCACGCGAAGTCAAAATGGTCTTTGGCTGTTCACCATCCGTATCGGCAATCTGTAAGGTATAACGCTGATCAGGCGTTGCCGGATTACGTAACACATAAGCAATACGGCCGGTGAAGTCTCCCGGAATACCGGTTAATGCCTGATAGATGGCATCACTGATCATATGGGCTGCCTGACGGGTACGTGAAGCAGGAACAGTCAGCAACTCATTCAGTAAGTATTGACGTTTTTCGACATCATACAATTGATACTGAATGCTATAAGAACCATCCGGATTGGTCTTGGATGAACCGGTCACCACATAGGGTACGCCTGCAGCTGCCCAAGCTTCAGCATTTGGCGAATTTAGTTGTGCTGTAGCAGGTAAATTCTTCGAGGCACTGGCAAATTTACCAGAACGATTCAGGTCATTTTCCACCACCGGATAAATACTCTGATCCTGGCTAAAAGGCACAATGGCAATTTTAGGAGCAGCTTCAGGAGCTTTGGTAATTTCCAGATGCAGTTGGGCCTGAGACTGGGTCGCAGTGACCGCACCCAAAGTGGTCATGATTGCAAGGCAGAGTAGGTGTTTGCGTGTCTTTTCCATCATTCGTTATTTACTCAAATCAACGGAGTTATTTATAAGTGATTGGGCTACATCATCGCATGGATTTATGCGAAATAGACCACGAATTTATCATCAAACTGTTATATCACTATGGGGAGTGATTATTATTTAATCTGTTTCAATTGAAGTTTAACTCAAAAAAACAGCCATAACACTTTTTCTTTATTATGGCTGTTTTTCATTAATGAGCTGTAAAGGTTGAAGTAAAACTTCGTGCTTCACGGCGTGCATCCGGATCTGAAGGCATTGGATAAGGTGCAGCAGCACGTACTGCCGCTTCTACACTGGCTTTCATATCTGGATCACTGGCACTCACCACCACAGAAACCACAGAACCACTATCGCTCAAAGTGACCCGAGCAGTCGCTTTCTGGCCTGAGGAGCCCACTGGGGTATCCCATGCACGTCTGATTTTATTTTCGAAATCACGTTTTGCAGTAGAGGCAATTCGCTTAGATTCCGCTTTTTTCTGTGCAGCTTCTTCAGCAGCCTGTTTGGCTGCAGAGGCTTTGGCATCAGCTTCTGCTTTAGCCTTTGCCGCAGCCTCAGCTTTATGTTTAGCATCCGCCTCTGCTTTAGCTTTTGCAGCGGCATCAGCTTTATGCTTGGCATCAGCATCCGCTTTGGCCTTCGCAGCGGCATCAGCTTTACGTTTAGCTTCGGCCTCTGCTTTAGCTTTCGCCGCAGCGTCAGCTTTGTGCTTGGCATCTGCTTCCGCTTTAGCCTTCGCAGCTGCGTCAGCTTTACGTTTAGCTTCAGCCTCTGCTTTGGCTTTTGCCGCAGCGTCAGCTTTATGTTTAGCATCCGCCTCTGCTTTGGCTTTTGCAGCCGCATCGGCTTTACGTTTAGCTTCGGCATCTGCCTTGGCTTTTGCCGCAGCATCCGCTTTTGCCTTGGCTTGAGCCTCTGCTTTTTGCTTGGCGGCTAAATCAGCCTTTTTCTGCGCTTCAAGTTTGGCTTTTTGCGCAGCATCGGCTTTACGCTGTGCTTCTACTTCAGCCTTACGCGCTGCTTCAGCTTCGGCTTTAGATTTTTGTGCAGCCTCTGCTTTGGCTTTGGCAGCAGCCTGTTTTGCCTGGTCAGCAGCTTCAGCACGTTTTGCTGCTTCGGCTGCTTGCTGGGCGGCTTTGGCTTGAGCAAGCTCTGCTGCTTTGGCTTCTTGCTGAGCTTTTTGAATATCGATCTGTGGGGGTGCTGGTGCAGGCTGCGGTGCCGGAGGTGTCGGTGCAGCTGCTGTTGGCACTACAGGCGCAGGCTCTACACTCGGTTCAGCAGTTTGGGTAATTTCTTCTGCAATATTTTCATGTGCAGTTTCTTCAAACTCAGTTTCTTCACGAGTCACCGGCTTGAGGTCTTCAGGTTTAATTAAGACCGTTTTAATCTGTTTTGGCGGTTCAGGTGGCTTACTCATGCCCAGAAAAAGCAGGCCCACCAAAGCAACTGCATGGATTCCTAGCGTAAACCCAATCGCAATTGCTTTCTTCTGAAACGGTGGTTTCTGATAATTTTTCATACTTTATTCTAATGGCTTGGTCAGTAAACCCACTCGGGACAAACCCGCATCCTGCAGGCTTGACATTAAGGCCATCACATCGCCATAAGGGCGGGTGGTATGACCATTGATCACGACATTGAGGACCTTGTTTTCACTTTCCGCAGTGCTTTGCGCTTCTATCAAAGTCTGCGTCAAAGCCTCTAGGGTGACAGGACCTGTGGTCTGATTTTTATATTCCAGAAAATAAGTACCATCTTCTTTTAAAGTGACGATCGTAGGCGCATCTTTGGATTCGATCGGTAAGCCATTGGCCTGCGGCAAATCGACCTTGATGCCACTGGTAATCATTGGAGCAGTTACCATGAAGATGACCAGAAGTACCAGCATCACATCGATGTAAGGCACCACATTCATGTCACTTTTCAGTGGTTTTTTAATGCGCTCGAAGCGTCCTGAACGTTGAATGGCCATTAGTCATTGTCCTGCGTAGCGCCCACAGATTGACGTTGCAGCAGAGCCACCATTTCTTCAGCGAACAGGGCACGGTCAGAGTACAGTGCTTCACCTTTAGATGTGAAATGGTTAAAGGCTAAAACCGCAGGAATTGCAGCAAATAAACCAATCGCCGTTGCAATCAGGGCCTCTGCAATACCAGGTGCGACAGTGGCCAAAGTGACCTGATCCACATCTGCCAGGCCAATAAAGGCATTCATGATGCCCCAGACGGTACCAAACAGACCGACATAAGGAGCAACTGAACCAATACTGGCCAGCGCACCCAAGCCTTGTTCCAGATGTCCCTGATCACGACTTAAACCTACCCGCAGAATACGTTCGGTTCCTTCAATTGACTGGGCAGTTGGAGCATGGCGTTTTTTAAGTTTAAGGAACTCGCCCAGACCCTGATAGAAGATATCTTCCAGACCAGTACGTTTGGAATTGAGCTGGGCATTGTTATAAAGCGTCTTGAGTTCGGCACCTGACCAGAAAATTTTCTGGAAATGATTGTCATCAGCCTGAGCCTTTTTATAGCTCATGGTTAACTTAGCAATCAGATACCAGCTGTACAACGAGGCTAACAGGAGAGAAAGCATCACCAGTTGTACGACAGGGCTTGCTTGTAAAATAAGATCTGAGACTTGAAGAGATGATTCTAACTGAGTTGCCATAGCTGTTACGTGTGCCAAATAATTTTTTTTAGTCTTGTTCCAATTCTTTATGAATCAGTTCGCGGATTTCATCAGGAAGACGACGTGGTTTCATGTCTGCACTAATACATGCCAACTCGACCTCACCAGATGCAAGCATGATTTCACCACGATAAATATTTTGTTGCAATACAAATGATGAAGCTTTACATGAAATGACACGTGCAGTCACGGTAATCAGGTCATCCATGAGGATTGGACGCATATATTTGACATTAATTTTGTGCACAACAAAGTTATAGTCGGATTGATGCCAGTAGTGACTCACTCCGGAAGCACGTAACCATTCAGTACGGGTACGTTCCATATAGCGAATATGGTTAGCGTGGTAGACAATGCCACCCGCATCAGTATCTTCAATATAGACGCGGATATTGAATTCAAAGTGATTCGCCATAGTTTTGTTCCATGCAGATTTTACGAAATTATTGCTTGTTTTTAGAGGCTGGAGCAGGCTTAGAATTTGCCTTATTCATTCCAAAAGTCAAGCAATTTAGCGCGTCAAAGTTTAGCACTGTGAGCTTTGAGACCAATGGCACAAGATGTCAAATCTGGATGGAGTAGGGGCTAAGCCAGTACGGAACGACCAATTGCTTATTAATACGGCGAAGTAAAAGCATGAATGAGACCAGTCACTCATGCTGGAGGAACTAAGAATCAGCTTTTGTTATTTTGCTTCCAGCTCATTTGTACCTGATTGGCTACTTTCGGATAATCCAGTATAAAACGGACATGACTTTCTACGCCGGTTTTTAAAGTCGCATCATCGACTATAAAATTCGGGTTATGGTTCGGTGCTGCTTTGGCTGGGTCCTGATCGGCTGGCGTTGCACCGACGAAGACAAACAATGATGGCATCAGCTTGCCATAATAAGCAAAGTCTTCACTGGCACTAGCATTGTTATCAAGCAGATGCAGTTTATTTTCACCATTCACCTTAGCCAGAGTCGGACGCATCAATTCGGTCAAGGTTTTGTCATTGGTGGTAACAGGTGCATAGGGTGCAATTTCTACTTTGACTTTGACATCATTGGCTGCGGCATTGTGTTCCAGCATTTCCGGCAAGTCTTTTAAAATGCCTTGACGGACATCTTCACTGTTAGAACGAATCGTACCGACCATATTCACCTGATTAGGAATCACATTTCCTGTGGTACCACCCTGAATACTTCCAATACTGACCACGCCCATGCCTTTGGTCAGATCTGCTTTGCGGCTCACCAGACTTTGTAAATTATTAATCATCTGTGCAGAAGCATAGATGGGATCGCGACCTGCCCAAGGCATTGAACCGTGTACCTGATGGCCATCTACCTGTATACGTAAATGATCCGCGCTATTGAGAATCGCACCATCTTTATAGAAAATATTGCCACTTGGCATGCCAGCCATCACATGCATCCCGAAAATGACTTCAGGCTGAGGATTCTTGAGTGCGCCATCAGCCAGCATTTTACGTGAGCCGATCTGATCGCCTTGGCTAAAGTTATCAATATCTGCACCGCCTTCTTCAGCAGGCTGGAATACAAACACCAAGGTTCCGGCAATCTTATCTTTATTAGCAGCGAGCACTTTGGCGGCACCTAGTAGCATTGCAGTATGCGCATCATGACCGCAGGCATGCATCACATAAGTTGCCTTACCTTGATAAATGCCTTTCTGCTTGCTGGCAAAAGGTACGGTTGCCGTTTCCTGAATCGGCAAGGCATCCATATCTGCACGTAATGCCATGACTGGGCCAGGTTTTGCACCCTTTAGAACGCCGATCACGCCTGTTTTGGCATAACCTTTACGTACTTCAATACCATAGGACTTTAATTCTTTTTGTACTAATTCCGAGGTTTTGAATTCCATATTGCCCAGTTCAGGATATTGGTGAATATGCTGGCGCAGTTTGATGGTATGCGCTTCGGCTACTTTAACAGAATCGTCTACCCAATCTGCTAAAGCCAGTTGACTACAGAATAGAAGAGGGAGACAAAGTGAAAGCGTCTTATGCATGTTCATATCAGGGAGAACCTTAAAAATCTGAATAGAGTTAAAGAGATGCCTGAGCATTACATAATGCACTACATTTGACCAAAACCCTCTGAATATGGATTTCATACCTTTTCGGTATATTCATTTTTAGTACTTGCTGATAAAGGGAATTTTCTAGAGCTAAATATTGTAAAATTAGGTAATTATAAAAATTTAACGGTCTATTTTATTTAAAAAATTCAAACGAATAGAGAATTATTAAAAGGAATTTGTATCTGATTTAAAAATCTTTCATTAGACATCTTTCATAAATCATTTTTTGCTCAGTTCCAAGTTGTAGATTCCAGCGATTAAATTGAATCTCAAACCAAGCCTTTTACCTCTATTTCGATAACGCTCAGCAAGGATTTTGAAGGTTTTCAGGCTGC
>NZ_VPDX01000030.1:0-34014 GCF_013417475.1 Acinetobacter sp. YH12249
ACAGAGTCACCATGACCAGACAAGTAATGTTCAACAACTTTTAATTTGAATTCTTGAGAATATTTAGCCATTAAAAAGCACCCTTCAAATTAGACTAAGAGTGTCCAACTTTCGGGGTGCAGATTAGGATGCTGGGGTTTTTCTTTTAGTATTTAAATTAAATTTCATCCTTTAAATGTGCAAATATGTGACATACATCACATTAACAAATCCATTTTCTTATATATTTTGCCACTTGCTCAATTTTATGAGATTAATGATTAATCTTATATTTCAGTTATTTAAATAACATCAAACTACATTAGTAAACATAAGTACACACAAAAAAACATCAATATCTACATTTTATGTCAACATTTTTGCCAAGTGTACTGAGTAGTACACTATTTTTAATACAAGGAAATTTATATGAAATTAGTTCAATTAACTTTTGCCGGGGTAGCGTTAATTGCTGCATCACAAACTTTTGCTGCTGAAGAAGTAGCACAAACAGCTCCTGCTGCAACTGAAACAGCTGCGTCTGAAGTTCAAGCTGCTGAAGCACCTGCAAGCGAAGCTCCAGCATCAGAAGCTCAAGCAACTGAAGCTCAATAATATGACAGGATTTATATTTCTCTGCGTGAGGGGTATAAATCCTTCTTAAAAAGCCAATATCATTAAAAGAATAATTTTCTCATTATTTTTATCTAATAATTAACTTATACATCTTTTCCGAATTTAAGCTATAAAAAAGGACGCCTGAGCGTCCTTTTTTATCTATCCAGATCAGTCAAACAACCGATCAAAGAAAGATTTTTTCTTTGGAGAAGACTGGCTGCCCTCATCTTCCATGGTCGCTTGCAACTCTTTCAACAGTTCACGTTGACGTGCAGTCAGGTTCACTGGTGTTTCTACAACAACACGGCAAAGCAGATCACCTTGCATGCTTGAACGTACTGGTTTCACGCCCTTACCACGTAGGCGGAACAGTTTACCGGTTTGCGTACCTTCAGGAATTTTCAGGCTGACACGACCATCTAATGTCGGAATCTGAACTTCTTTACCCAAAGCTGCATCCGCAATTGAAATTGGCACATCCATATACAGATCTGCACCGTCACGCTGGAAGATTTCGTGTTCACGTACCACGACTTCAACGTATAGATCACCTGATTGGCCATCACGAATCGCTTCACCTTTACCAGTCAAACGTACGCGGTCGCCATTGTCCACACCGGCTGGAATAGTAACTTCCAAAGTTTGCTGACGGTCAGATACACCTGAACCATGACATTTATTACATGGATTCTTGATGATCTTGCCCTGGCCACGACAGGTACTACAGGTTTGCTGTACCGAGAAGAAACCTTGCTGCATACGTACCTGGCCGGCACCATGACAGGTTGGACAGGTTTCAACATCGTTCGGATTTTTAGAACCTTTACCATCACAGGCGTCACATGGCGCTGGTGCAGTAAAAGTAATGGTTTTCTTAACGCCTTTGACTACTTCTTCAAGCGTCAATTCCATCACATAGCGTAAGTCTGAACCACGGCGTTGACGTTGCTGGCCACGCCCCCCCCCACCAAAGGCTCCACCGAAAATATCCCCAAACTGGCTGAAAATATCTTCCGCACTGAAACCACCGAAGCCGCCAGCACCACCGCCCATACCACCTTCAAAGGCTTGATGGCCCATACGGTCGTACATGCTGCGTTTTTCGCTGTCTGACAGAACTTCATACGCTTCTGAAGCTTCTTTAAACTTCTCTTCAGCTTCAGGATTGTCCGGGTTACGGTCTGGATGATATTTCATCGCCAACTTACGGTAGGCTTTTTTAATTTCATCATCACTAGCGGTTTTAGAGACGCCCAAAACCTCATAATAATCACGTTTAGCCATGTCTGGCGATGCTCCTCACGGAATTCTATTTAATATTGACTGTGGTCTAAAATTGGGGTTAAACCCAGCTTTACAAGGGGAATTCTGAAAAAAAATTGAAAGCTTAGAATACGGCTTTGTTTTGAGAAAATTTGAAGATACCTTTGAACCAGGCATTAATGAGGAAAATAATGGCAATAAAGCTGAATACTACACCTGCGACTGTGCAGGCTTTCACCCAAAGCTGGCTATCCCAGGCGAAGAAAAATAATGGAATGAACCAGAGCGCTGCAAAAATCGCGAGTACTGAATAAATTACAATATTACGCATGATCCAGAGTGCCTGTGCCTGTAACCAGACTTCGGCATAATCAATCTGGGTCACCTTACGTGCATACCAGTAGGCGAATATGCCGCTTACCACTGTAAACAAAGCAAAAAACATGAAGACATAAGCCATCGCCACGGAGCGTCGCATCTTGGTGAGTGTGTCTTGAGTCATGTTTAGTCAACCTTAGTGTGCGGCCCAGCACAAGCGAGTTCCGCAGCAGTATGTCTTTTTTGAATTATTAAAAAATCAGGTACTACTATATTGAAATTTTCAATATTTCGCACCTGAAATTATGACAAATTTAAACAGAATTTAAACTTTTTTTCACTTTAAACCATTGTGCATATAAGGCTGGCAGGAAAAACAGCGTTAATAGCGTTGCAACGATCAATCCTCCCATAATGGCAACCGCCATTGGCCCGAAAAAAATGCTTCTGGATAAAGGAATCATGGCCAGAACGGCAGCCAGTGCAGTCAGGACAATCGGACGGCAACGGCGCACTGTGGCATTGATAATTGCATTCCATTGCGACTCACCGGCCTGAATATCCTGTTCAATCTGGTCAATGAGAATCAATGAGTTACGCATGATCATGCCTGACAAAGCAATCGTACCCAGCATGGCCACAAAGCCAAAAGGTTTATTGAAAATTAACAGGAATAAGACCACGCCAATAATGCCCAATGGCGCTGTCAGGAAGACAATAAAGGCACGCGAGATACTTCTAAGCTGGATCATCAGCAAAGTCATCACAACCGCTAAAAATAATGGCATACCCGCATTCACTGAATTCTGCCCACGCGCAGATTCTTCGACTGTTCCGCCTACTTCAATCAGATAGCCACTTGGCATTTCTGATCTGAGCTGCGCCAATTGATCTTTCAGCTCGTTGACCACGGTTGCCGGTTGCAGTTGCGTCCGGATATCAGCCCGTACCGTAATGGTCGGCAAGCGGTTCCGATGCCAGATCAGGCCTTCTTCAAAGCTGTATTCGATCTTGGCAATCTGGGCCAGAGGAACTGAACTCCCATTTGTAGTTGGTACAGCCAGACTACTCAGTGAACCGACATCGACACGTTCAGCCTGATCACCCCGTAAACGGATTTCAATCAGTTCACGTTTTTCACGATATTGATCAATCGCAGTTCCAGAAATTGAGCTATTCAGGAAATTCGCCAAATCGCTACTGCTTACTCCCAGCTGACGGGCACGATCCTGATCGATATCCAGCTTGATGACTTTACTTGGCTCGCCCCAGTCCAGATGCACATTGGTGGTATTCGGATTGTCTCCGACCGTTGCTGCAACTTTCTGTGCCCATTGACGGACTAATCCCAGATCTTCACCCGATACACGGAACTGTAATGGATAACCGACGGGTGGGCCATTTTCCAACAGAGATACGCGGGTACGGGCTTCTGGTAACAGCACCCGAATCTGGTCACTTAAGGATTTACGGATTTCATTGCGGTCTTCAAGTGATGAAGCCAAGACCACAAACTGGGCAAAACTGGCTTGCGGTAATTGCTGGTCTAAAGGTAAATAGAAACGCGGTGAACCAGTACCAACATAGACCACATAGTTATCAATCCCCTCCTGTTTGGACAGGAAGTTTTCAACTTTTTTTACTGCCGCTTCAGTCGCTTTTAATGAAGCACCCTCTTCCAGTTTCAGATCCACTAGAATTTCGGCACGGTTCGATGGCGGGAAGAATTGTTTTGGCACCAGATTAAACATCAAAATGGATAGCACAAAAATCCCGACAGTCGCCGCGATGACCGTTTTACGGTAGGTGACACAGATATTTACCCAACGGCGAAAGCCCTGATAGAACTTGGTTTGATAAGGATCATGATGTTCGCCGGCATGATGCACCAGCGGATCCGGTTCAGGGCGTTTGCGTAAACGCGCCCAGAGACGTTGATACCATGGCGCTCTTTGCACCAGATCCTTGTTAAAATCTGGCAGGAGTTTATCGCCCAGATAAGGCACAAACAGAACTGCGGCAATCCAGGACACCAACAGTGCCAGCGTCACCACCTGGAAAATCGAGCGGGTATATTCCCCGGTACTCGACGCTGCTGTCGCAATCGGCAGGAAACCGGCAGCAGTAATCAGGGTTCCGGTCAGCATTGGAAAAGCAGTCGTCCGCCAGGCATGACCGGCCGCCTGTAAGCGGCTAAAGCCCTGCTCCATTTTGATTGCCATCATTTCTATGGCAATGATCGCGTCATCGACCAACAGGCCAAGTGCCAGAATCAGGGCACCCAGAGAAATCTTATGCAGGCCAACATCAAACAGTTGCATCCCGGCAAAGGTCATCGCCAATACTAACGGAATCGAGAAAGCCACCACCAGACCAGTACGGAACCCGAGTGAGAAAAAACTCACCAAGAGAACAATAATCACGGCCTCGGCCAGAACTTTCATAAATTCATTAATACTGCGTTTCACCGCTACCGGCTGATCGGAAACTTTTTGCAGATCCATTCCTAAAGGTAAAGTTTTCTGCAATCGGGCAAATTCCCGTTCCAGATTTTTACCCAAGGCAATGATGTCACCGCCTTTACGCATCGATACAGCAATGCCGATGCCATTTTCGCCCATAAAGCGCATCCGTGGCTGGGCCGGATCGGTAAAGCCACGATAAACCTCCGCCACATCGCCAAGCTGGATGGTCTTGCCATTCACCAGTAAAGGTAGCTGCTGCAGTTCTTCGACATTATTCAGCGCACCACTGACCCGCACCTGAATCCGGTCAGAACCGGTTTCAAAAAAGCCCGCCTGAGTCATGGCATTTTGCTGCTGCAGTGCCTGCTGAATAGCAGTCACCGGAATACCGAGCTGGGTAGCTTTGGTGTTAGAGATTTCGATCCAGATTTTCTGGTCTTGAAGCCCAATCAGTTCAACTTTGGCGACATCCTTGACCCGTTGCAGCTGTAACTGTAAACGGTCGGCATATTCTTTAAGCGTCGCATAATCGAAGTCATTGCCTTTAATGACATAGATGTTGCCAAAGGTATCACCAAACTCATCATTAAAGAATGGACCTTGTACGCCTTGCGGTAATTCATGGCGAATATCATTGATTTTCTTACGAACGTTATACCAGACATCCGCGACATCCTTGGAAGCCAAAGAATCCTTGGCAATAAAAGTCACCATGGATTCCCCCGGACGGGAATAGGCCATGATCCGGTCATACTGTCCGGTAGTCATCAACTCTTTTTCAATCCGATCCGTGACCTGTAAGGACACTTCTTTAGCACTGGCACCCGGCCAGTAGGTCTGGATTACCATCACCTTAAAGGTAAACGGCGGATCCTCACTTTGTGACAGTTTGGAATAGGATACGATGCCCACCAAACCGAGCAGGATCATGAAATACAGTACCAGACCTTTATTCTTTAAGGCCCATTCAGACAGGTTAAAGTTCATACTTAACTCCCTGCCTGAATTTTCACACTACGGTTTTCACGGTCAATCGGATTGATTTTTTGCTGGTCACGCAGCAGATGCACCCCACCAATCACCACATAATCATCAGCCTTTAAACCACTGAGGACTGGCACAGAATCACGACCATAAGCACCCAGCTGCACCGGTACTTTACGAATGGTATGATCCGGCTTGACTACCATCACATAGGCCTGCTGATCGGTCGCTGAAACACTGGATAAAGGAACGCTAAGGACATTGTCCTGACTGTTCTGGAAGAATACCCGGGCACTCTGACCGAGCTGGATCTGATTATTACCTTCGCGTAAAGCCACTTTCACCCGGAAGGTACGCGATTGATCTGCTGCTGGTGAAATCTCACGAACAAAGGCAGCAAATTTTTCATTCGGTTTGGACCATAACGTGACCCAGGCCGGCTGACCGGTTTTAATTTCGGAAATCGCCTGTTCAGGAACCCCAATCACGACTTCACGCTCACCGGCTATCGCCAGTTCAAAGGCCGCCTGCCCTGCTGCAACGACCTGACCAATTTCGATATTACGTGCAGTAATTACCCCACTTTTATTGGCAATGAGCTGGTTATAAGCAGTCTGATTTTTGGCCGTATCATAATTGGACTGGGCCTGTTTCAGATTTGACGCGGCTGCCTTATATTGGTTTTCAATCGCATCATATTGCGAACGGCTCACGGCATTGGTGGGTAACAGCTGCTTGAAACGCTGTAATTCATCCTGAGCAATTTTACTGGCCGATTGAGCACTTTCCAGCTGGGCACGTGCTGCATTTAATTGAAGTTGAGCATCTTTCACATCTAGGGTCGCCAAGACCTGCCCCACTTTTACCTGATCGCCCACATCGACAAAGCGCTGGGTGACCTGCCCGCCTACCCGGAACGCCAGTGCTGTTTGCTGACGTGCCTGGACATCACCGGCATAGCTTTTCAATTCCTGATGTGAAGTTTTCGGTGTGGTCACCATGACAAATGGAACTTCCTGTTCTGCTGCAGCGCTGTCCTTGCTACATCCTGAGAAAGCCATACTGCATAGGACGATCATGCCAGCCAGTGCGCTCTGTATCGTGCTCATTATTGTTCGCTCTTATCTAATCATCATTTTTAGGGCAAAATAGGTAGATATATAAATTGCTTATTTTTTAATTAATATACCATTCGGTACACTAATTAGGATTCTGCAGTTAAAACAATGACCATATTGATTTTTTTCGGATGAAATTGTGCAAATACCGGTTGGACGACCCAAGGATCTGGAGAAACGCCAGCGTATTCTGAACGCAGCGAAACAGCTGTTTTTACAGCATGGTTATCATGGTTCCAGCATGAACCAGATTGCGCTGGAAGCCGGTGTGACCAAACTCACTGTCTATAATCATTTTCAGGATAAGGCCACGCTGTTTAGCTGTGCGGTTGAAGAAACCTGTGAGGCAATTCTGCAAGAATCTCCTAAAGTTCTGCAGCCTGATAGTGATTTTCAGCAGGAGCTGTATCAGATCTGTCTGCGCTCATTCAATATTGCCAATCTGCCGGAAGCTCTCAAACTGGACCTGCTCATCATGCAACTGGCCTATGAAAAAAATCCGTTGGCGGAACGTTTTTATACAGCCTCACATATCAAGCTGAATCAGGCCTGGCATGATTTCTTTGAGCAGGCGCAGCAACATCAATTTATCCAGACTGATGATCCGCAGCATCAGACCGAACTGATGGTGTCCTTACTGTTAGGTATGCGACATCACAAAGTCTTATTGGGCTTAAGTCCGCTACCCGACATGCAGCAACGCCATCAGATCATTCAGCAGGCCATCGAGATCTTTATGCTGAAATATGCAATTTCCCGTTAAATTTCTTCTATCTGGCCTGATCCTTGCAACAGCGTAAGGACTAAAATTCGTTCAATTATCAACAAATGATATTCAACTTTTGTCTGCAAAAGACTTGGATTGTCATGCAGTCGGGGTATAGTCAAAGGAAGAATCGGAGGGAAATAAAAAATGGTTCAACAGATTGATGCACCTCTACGCGAAGACGTACGTTTACTGGGTAATTTGCTGGGAGAAACCCTGAAGTTACATGCGGGGCAAGATTTGTTTAATCAGGTCGAGCAAATTCGGGCCTTATCGAAAGGCGCTCGCGATGGACAGGTGGAAGCAGAAAAACAGCTGGAACAATTATTCCTGACTTTAGAAGATCATGAAATCCTGCCATTGACCCGTGCCTTCACCCATTTCTTAAACTTTGCCAATATTGCCGAACAGTACCATGTGGTACGTCGTCGCCGTCAAAGCGAATTTGAGGAAAGCACAGAATCTCCAAATCCTCTGGTTCCTTTATTTGAAAAATTCAAACAGCAAGAAATTTCTGCAGAAACCTTATATCAGCAAATCTGTGAATTAAAGATTGAACTGGTGCTGACCGCACATCCAACAGAAGTCAGCCGACGCACCCTGATCCAAAAATATGATGGCATCAATAATGCCCTGTCCAAATTCGACCAGCAGAAGCTAACCCCGCGTGAACGTCAGGCAGTTTTGGCTGACTTAAAACAGCTCATCAGTTCTGCCTGGCAAACTGATGAAATCCGTCAGCATCGTCCAACCCCGGTGGATGAAGCCAAATGGGGCTTTACGACAATTGAACAAACCCTCTGGAATGCTGTACCCAAATTTATCCGTGAACTGAACGGCATGGTTGAGGAACAATGTGGCCAGACTTTGCCGCTAGATGTTGCTCCGGTACGTTTCGCTTCCTGGATGGGTGGCGACCGGGATGGCAACCCGAATGTGACACATAATGTGACTCAGGAAGTATTGTGGTTGTCGCGCTGGAAAGCAGCTGATCTTTATCTGCGTGATATTGAAAACCTGCGCTGGGAACTTTCTATTCAGCAATGCAGTGATGAAATTACACAGGCATTAGGCCATCAACATCCTGAACCCTACCGTGAATATTTACGCGATATCCGTGAACGTCTAAAAATCACCCGTGCCTGGCTGGCTGAAAAACTGCATGGCAAAGATGCGGATGATAGTCGGGTCATTAAAAGTAAAGATGAGTTATTAAAACCGTTACTGACCTGTTATCGCTCATTGATGGCGTGCAATCTGGCAGAACTTGCCAATAGCAGTCTGCTGGACCTGATTTACCGGGTGAACTGTTTCGGAATTGAACTCCTCAAACTGGATATCCGTCAGGAATCCGGTCGTCATCGTCAGGCCATTTCAGCCATTACTGAATATCTGGGTCTGGGTAATTTCGAAACTTGGACTGAACAGGCCCGTCAAAACTTCCTGTTGCAGGAACTGCAAAGTAAACGGCCTCTACTACCTAAACACCTGAATGAACCAGCGGGTAGCCTGATTGAACATCCGGATGTGCAGGAAGTGTTTACCACTATGCACACGCTGGCTGAACAGCCAAGTGAATCTCTGGGTGCCTATATTATTTCCATGGCCGAATACCCAAGTGATGTGCTGGCTGTCTTGCTGCTGCAAAAAGAAGCCGGGATTAAACAGCCTTTACGGGTAGTACCTTTATTTGAAACCTTAAAAGATCTCGACGGCGCTGCTGACACCATGTCGACACTCTTTAATATGCATTGGTACAAACAGCATATTCAGGGTAAGCATGAAGTCATGATTGGTTATTCGGATTCGGCCAAAGATGCCGGCTTTATGTCAGCCAACTGGGCACAGTACCGTGCGCAGGAAGAACTGACCGCAGTTGCTAAACAGCATGATATCCAGTTGACCTTGTTCCATGGCCGTGGCGGTTCGATCAGCCGCGGCGGTGCACCCACCCAGCAAGCCTTGTTCTCGCAACCACCAGGCTCTATTTCAGGGGCCATTCGGGTGACTGAACAAGGTGAAATGATTCGCTTTAAATTCGGTCTGGAAGAAATCGCACTACAAAATCTGGAAATTTATACAGCGGCGACGCTGGAAGCGACTTTATTACCGCCACCTGAACCGAAACCGGAATGGCGTGATCTGATGCATAAAATGACGGATCTGTCAGTACAAGTCTATCGTCAGACGGTACGTGAAAATCCGCATTTCGTAAAATACCTGCGTACCGTGACCCCAGAACTGGAATTACAAATGTTGCCGCTTGGTTCACGTCCTGCCAAACGTAAGGTCAGCGGCGGGATTGAATCCTTGCGTGCCATTCCATGGGTATTCGCCTGGACCCAAATCCGTCTGATGTTACCGGCTTGGCTGGGTACCGGTGCCGCATTAAATGAGGTACTGGATCAAGGGCAACGTACAATTCTGGATGAGATGCTAACCGAATGGCCTTATTTCCAGACCTTAATTGATATGCTGGAAATGGTACTCTCCAAAGCAGACAGCAATGTCGCGCTCTATTACGAATCACATCTGACTCAGGATGAAGACCTGAAAGAGCTCGGCACGGAACTGCGTCAACGCTTGCAAGATGCCATCCAGACCCTACTCACTTTAAAAGATGAATCAAAACTGCTGAGCAGTAATGGTGTCTTGGACCAGTCCATGACGGTGCGTAAACCTTATCTGTTACCGCTCCATTTACTGCAAGCCGAACTGATGAAACGTCGTCGATTATATCTGGAACAGCAGCAGGCTGAACACACGCCAGTCGATCATGCCCTAATGGTGAGTATTGCCGGCATTGCCGCCGGTTTACGAAATACCGGTTGATTTTTTTCTCTTCCATTTAAAGCACATCTACACGATGTGCTTTTTTATTGATCAGTCAATAGCCAAAAAAAGCTTTATTTATATATCAAATTAAAATTACTTATAGATGTTGAATATGAATTGTCCGGGAATTAATCCACTGATTTAACTTTAGTTTTGAGTTAAAAAACTTTTACCGCACGGTAAAATCTCAAATAAAGTCATAGAATTAATTTGAACAAAAATTTTGTTTCAGTGATTAAATCTTCTAAAAAACAAGAGTATGATGTGCACAATTTATCTTTTGAGTGCTCATTTTATGTCCAATTGGTTTCCCAAGTGGCGCCCTTATGAGGGTAGTATCGATGCACGACCAGTAGGTACCGCAGAGTATTTACCGCCTGCCCAGACCCTGATCTTGGGGGTACAACATGCCTTTGCCATGTTCGGTGCGACGGTACTGGCGCCATTTCTAATGGGTTTTGATCCCAATCTGGCCATTTTAATGTCGGGGATCTGTACCATCCTGTTCTTCCTGATCACGGGTGGTCGTGTACCAAGTTATCTGGGTTCAAGCTTCGCGTTCATTGGGGTAGTGATTGCGGCAACCGGTTATGCAGGTGCTGGCGGACTGAATCCCAATATTGGTGTCGCCGCTGGCGGGATTATTGCCTGTGGTGTGCTTTATGCCTTGATGGGTGTTCTGGTGATGGCAACGGGAACCCGCTGGATTGAAAAATTGATGCCGCCTGTGGTGACTGGTGCGGTGGTGATGATTATTGGTCTGAACCTGGCCCCTGTGACTGTGAAAAACGTCATGGGCAATACCTTTAATATGTGGATGTCACTGGTGACCGTACTGTGTATGGGTTCCATTGCGGTGTTTACCAAAGGTCTGGTACAGCGTTTATTGCTCTTGATCGGTTTATTGCTGGCTTACTTCATTTACTACATTTTAAGTAATGTGATGGGCTATGGTACTGCAATTGATTTTGCGCCAATTCAGCAAGCGGGCTGGTTTGGTGTTCCAAGCTTCCATGCGCCTGTATTTGATACCAATGCCATGCTGATCATTGCACCGATTGCCCTGATTTTGATTGCAGAAAACCTGGGACATATTAAAGCCGTGGGCGCCATGACCGGTGAAAACCTGGATCCGCATATTGGTAAAGCCTTTGTGGCAGACGGGATTGCTACTACTCTGGCAGGTGGTGTGGGCGCACCGGGTATGACCACCTATGGTGAGAACATCGGTGTGATGGCAGTTACCCGTGTCTATTCAACGATTATCTTTGCTGTTGCGGGTGTATTTGCGGTATTCCTCGGTTTATCACCGAAGTTTGGTGCGATTATTCATACCATTCCGACGGCGATTTTAACCGGTGCCTCTATTGTGGTCTTTGGTTTGATTACTATTGCCGGTGCGAAAATCTGGATCGAAAATAAAGTAGACTTTTCACAGAACAAAAACCTGATGGTGGCAGCAGTAACGATTATTCTGGGTACGGGTGACTTTGCCCTGACCTTCGGTAACTTTAACCTAGGTGGAATTGGTACAGCGACCTTTGCTGCACTGTTCCTGAACTGGTTCTTTAGCCTGGTCGATAAAAAATAATGTGAAGACTTAAATTTTCAAGCAGCCTCCGGGCTGCTTTTTTTATATCGCAAGAATTGTTTAAATAGGCCTGATCTTTTATATGAGCATCCTGCCGATGCGTCTGGATTTTTTTGATTTACGTCTTTTTCTCAATATAGTCGACACAGGTAGTCTGACCAAAGGTGCTGAACGCTCTGCCATTTCTTTACAGGCAGCCAGTGAGCGGATTAAAAAGCTGGAACAGCAATATCAGGTCAGTCTGTTCAGCCGCCATTCTGGCGGGGTGAAAATGACTTTTGCAGGTCAGGTCTTTGCTGAGCATGCCCAAGCTCTGTTACAACAGGGACAACAGTTGTCTCAAGCCATGGCCGGTTTTAGTGAAGGACTCAATTCCAATATCAGCTTATGGTGTAACTCTTCAGCACAAAGTGAGTATCTTCCCCTATTATTGCCACAGTATTTGGTAAATAACCCAAATATCCAGATCGACCTCAAAGAAGCAGAGAGCAATGACATCATTGCGGCTTTAGCGAGTGGCACTGCCAAGCTAGGACTTATTTCCAGCTTTTTTCCTGCGCCGCAATTACAGACCCTGGAATTTTCAGATGATCCTCTGGTGCTGATCTGCCCTGAACAGCATGATCTGGCAACGAACCAGGCATTAACATTAGCAGACTGTCTGAATTATCCCTTTGTTGGTCTGATGCAATATCACTCTTTGCAGCAGTCGATTGAAACCCAGGCCCGCTTGTTGAACTGTGAAATTCAATATCGCTTACGCTTACCAAATTTTGCCGCCATTGCCCAGGTTGTGGCCAATGGTGTAGGTATCGCGATCATGCCAAAACGTGCTGCACAACGTTTAGCCAAGCTCTATGCATTTCAGCAAATCCAGCTGACAGGAGATTGGGCCAACCGTAAGTTATTGTTAGCTGCAAAGAACTTTGATGAACTGAGCACGGCCTATCAGCACTTTAGCCAGTTCCTCATTTCTGCAGATGTACAAAAAATCCTGAATTAAATCCAGCCGAATTGATGCAGCATCATATAGCTGCCTAAGGCGATCAGGCCGATAAAAAATACTGTCCGGAATTTCTGTTCAGGGATACGGGAACGGATTTTTTTACCGAACCACATCCCGATCAAGGCTGGAATCAGTGCAATCGCCGACATGGCATAATCAATCGGCATATCTTCCACCGGGTTTCGGTGCAGAAAAACTGCCAAACATACCGTCGAGGTAGTAAATACCAATCCTAAGGCCTGAACCAGATCATCACGTTTTAAATGCAGGGTTTGCAAATAAGGCACCACTGGAATTACCACTACCCCAGTTGCCACGGTCAAGGCCCCCCCGAGATATCCCATAATCGGAGAAAGCCACTTTTCATGCGGGCTTAAATCTGGCATCCGTTTCGCCAATAAACCATATAGGCCATATAGAGCAAGCATCCCGCCCAATAAAGCTTCACTATGAAATTCAGAATGACCTAAAGTCGGGAAAATACTCCAGACTGAACCCACGATAATGCCTGCTAGCAACAGCCAGAAACGGCGAATCAGCTTCAGTACATGACCTTCGGCAAAAAGTTGCCAGAAATTGGTCAGCATCGAAGGTACTATCAGTAAAGTTGCTGCCTGAAATGGACTCATAAATATGGTCAGCAAACCCATGGACACCGCAGGCAAACCTAATCCAATGGTGCCTTTAATCAGACCAGCCAAAGCAAAAATAACAATAACAAAAGCAGTCATCTGATGACCCTAAATTGATTTAAGCTCATGCTATAGAAATCACGAATAGAGTAAAATCAGGGTTTTAAGAAGGAAGCCTCAAGCAAATGTTGAGGCTTCAGATGGATGTGCCGAAACTCATCAGATTCATCAGCAAAAATCGGATATGAAAATTGTTTAAGGACGGAATTCTTTCAGTTCACGCTGAATGAAATACTGGAACATTTCCCGGTACAGATGTTCAATAAACGCCTGATCCACACCTTGCTGTTGTGCCAAGGCTTTGACATTTTCCACGATCTGTTCCATACGCTCCGGTGATTGCAGATCAGTTTCAGTTTTTTTAAAACGGGTGGTTTGATCAACATAAAATTGACGCGCAGCGATCAGCTCGACTAAAGCTGTATCAATGGCATCGATCTGTTGACGTGCATGTTGTAATGATTCAGCTTTGATTTTTTCCATGTTTATTCAGTCACTTTCAGTTTAGTTATCACTCTTATACTTTTCTTCTAACACATTACTGAAAATACTTTCAATCATCCAGACACGATATAAGCTATTAAATGTATAACTTTGCCCATCAATACGCAGTTCCAGCACCGGTAAATTCGGCTGGGACTTCATTTCACATAAGGTGTCATTTTCCTGCAACTTGGCCAGAACATCTTCCTGGGTCAGTTCAGTAATATTCAGTTCCTGCTGCATACGCTTGAAATGTGCCGCATAAGACAGATCATAACCACGGGTCCAGACCGCTTCCAGAATCTGATACATGGCTTCAATCCGTTGCTCTTCCGGACAGCTATAAAACAATTGCGCCATCGGCATTACAGCCTGCTCGGTTGGCCGGCAGAATGGGGTAAATTTGACTTCAGTCCGCTTGGATAAGCGCGTCGCCAGACTCCAGTCAAACCAGTCCCGTCCCTGATAAGACAACGGATAGACATTCAACTGGATATTATAAAAATCAGCCAGCTCTTCCTTGATATAAGCCAGTAACAACCAGGAAATCGGATCTTCCAGAGCGATATACAAATCCAATTCAGGATCCATGGACTGGATTTCATTCAGCTCTTCGGCATCACTGATCAGATGCTCGCGCCATTCAATATGATTGATCAGGAAAATCGGATTGCCGGTCAGTAATCTCTGCTGTTTCAGGCGACGGGTCAGACGTAACAGGTCATCTACCGCCTGATACTGACGTCCGCCAAACTGGAAATAGCTGGCCAGAATCGGACTATGCTCAAAAATTCGTTCCGGAAAATTCTGCGGCGCATGATGACGGCTAGCCATCGCATATAAGGTGAGTAATTTTCCGTTCTGTTTTTGCCAGAGCATATGAAAGACATCTTCCAGCAAATACAGAAAATCCTGTCCGCGTAACGGTGTATTTCTCAGGATAGTTTCTGCCTGCTTTAAGGCTTCAGCTGTCGGTAATTCTGGGGTCTCATGAAAGCTAAAACGATGCTGTTTAGATAAAATTTTGGCATCATTCAGGCAATAGTGCTGCCATTCATCAAAAGACATCTGATTAGGCGGCTCAGCCCGCTGATCTGAAATAATGACTTTGAGTGGCTTCAGTTCCGGACTGAGAATTTCTTCCAGTTGCGGTAACTGTTGTACCGCCAGATAACTATAAACATCATCCAATCTTAAATGGATGCTCAAGCCATCTTCAATAGATAACACCGTTTGACGAACTGGTTTCTGGTAAAACCAACTCGATCGGATTGGATCAAACCAACGGCGTAGCAGGGACATGAGAGGTGCCTCGAAAAGATTTTGTCATGCCAGCCCTTGCCAGCAGGATCGTTTTATTCAACATCCTATTATGAGGATGTTTATGACCTGATATAAGTCTTGTGCAAAACTTATATCAAGTCAGCAACAAATGTTCAATGTTTTCTAGGACTTTAGATTTCAAGATTTAGGTCAGTCACGGCCCCGGTCTCCGCCCCAGAGGTCAGTTTGGCGAATTTCGCCAGTGCCCCGTGAGTGTAATTCGGTTTCGGTTTCACCCAGGCCGCCTGACGTGCAGCAAGCTCTTCATCCGAAATATGCCAGGTCATTTCACGGGTTTCCGCATTAATGGAAATTTCATCGCCATTTTGCACCAGACCAATCGGGCCACCCTCATAGGCTTCCGGTGTGACATGACCAATCACAAAACCATGACTTCCGCCTGAGAAACGGCCATCAGTAATCAGTGCGACTGAATCCCCCAGACCTTTACCAATAATAGCAGAAGTCGGTTTTAGCATTTCCGGCATGCCCGGTCCACCTTTAGGACCTACACCGCGAATCACGACTACCTCACCTGGCTGAACTTCGCCATCCAGAATCCCGCGCATCGCACCCTGTTCGCCTTCAAACACGCGGGCCGGTCCTTTGAAATATAGACCTTCCTTACCGGTAATTTTGGCGACTGCGCCATTTGGTGACAGGTTGCCTTTCATAATGATCAGATGCGAGTCTTTTTTCACCGGTTGGTCGAATGGCAAAATAATCTGCTGGTCTTCAGGATAATCTTCTACATCTGCCAGGTTTTCTGCCAGTGTTTTTCCGGTCACAGTCAGGCAGGAACCATCTAGCATGCCAGCATCCAGCATGCGTTTCATCAATGGCTGGATCCCACCAATGGCAATCAGTTCCGACATTAGATATTTACCGGATGGACGGACATCGGCGACTACAGGAATTTCTTTACCAATTCGTACAAAGTCATCTAGGCTCAGCTCAACACCAGCTGTATGCGCCATGGCTAACAGATGCAGCACTCCATTGGTTGATCCACCCAATGCAATCAATACTTTAATTGAATTTTCAAAAGCCGCTTTGGTCATGATGTCACGTGGCTTGATATCCAGACGCAGTAGATTCATCACTGCTTCACCAGCACGGGCACAGTCAATCTGCTTGTCTTCAGACACCGCTTCCTGTGCGGATGAGCCTGGCAGGCTCATGCCGAGCGCTTCAATCGCAGAGGCCATAGAATTGGCGGTATACATCCCCCCACAAGAACCCGGCCCTGGCAAAGACACTTCTTCAATATGTTTCACCTGAATCGCATTAATTTCGCCTTTGGCATGCTGACCCACCGCTTCAAATACCGAAATCATGTCGGTATGCCCTTCACCCGGCTTGATGGTGCCACCATAAATAAACAGACCTGGACGGTTTAAACGTGCCAAGCCCATGATGCAGCCCGGCATGTTTTTGTCACAACCGCCAATGGCAATCACGCCATCATAGGCCTGACAACCAACTACTGCTTCAATCGAATCGGCAATAATTTCCCGCGACAGCAAGGAGTATTTCATCCCTTCAGTCCCGTTCGAGATCCCGTCGGAAATAGTGATGGTATTGAAGATAATCCCCTTACCACCGGCAGCATTCACGCCCTGCTCGACTGTACGTGCCAGGCCATCAATATGCATATTGCAAGGGGTCACATTGGCCCAGGTCGACGCGATCCCGATAAACGGACGAGTAAAGTCTTCATCCTGAAAACCGGTGGCACGCATCATGGATCGGGCCGGTGCATTTTCGATGCCTTCATAGACGGGAGCAGAATGTTCTCGGATATTGTCTTTACTCATTTTAATCGTCCTGGATGTAATTCTTGTGAAGCTTAAAAGCTGTCTAGGTTTTATTCGATTGTATAGAAAGCGATCTTTAGATAAAAGTAAGACTCTGTGTATCTGATTCAGTTATTTGAGGTAGTGCAATTATCAAAAATAAAAAAAAGCACCCCTCTGGAGTAATGCCAGTCAGTTAAGCAAATATTAGTAAAATGTAGTAAAAATGAGTGTATGTAAATACGCTCATTTTTTTATGACTTTATCTGAAAATTTAGATTGCACCCTTCAACATTCTTTACCTTCACTTAGCCATTTTAGTGAATTTATTGATTTCAACTGGATTGAGGAAAGTCTGCATCAAACAGGTAAGGCATCAATTAGAAGAAGGAAGTTACCTGCTGAACATGTGGTGTGGCTTGTCATTGGACTCGCTTTATTTCGAAATCAACCTATCGGATATGTCGTAGAACAGCTAAAACTTGTATTTGGTACAACAGAATATTGTGTTCCTAGCGCAGTAGTACAAGCACGACAACGTTTAGGATCAGAACCTTTAAATGCACTATTTTCTTTACTTAGCCAAGCCTGGTTTGAAGAATCTCAGCAGCAATACTCAAACTTTCACGGTCTGAGTGTGTGCGCTGTTGATGGTGTTGTTTGGTCTATGCCTTATACAGATGAGAATTTTGCACACTTTGGTTCATCTAAAGGAAAAACTGCTGATGCTCCTTATCCACAAGTGAGAGCAACCTGCTTAGTAAATACCGCGACCCATGAAATTATAGATGCTCAAATAGGCAGTATGGATCAAGGTGAACTCACACTGGCAAGCCAATTATCTCCTTGTTCACACAGTATTACCCTATTTGATCGAGCCTATTTCTCTGCAGATTTTCTCATCGGGTGGCAAAAACGTGCAGAAGAAAGTCATTGGCTTATGCGTGCAAAAGATAATTTACGGTATGAGATTGTGGAGCGTAATTCGCAACATGACTTTCATATTAGAATGCCGATATCAACAAGAGCTAAAAAACTTAATCCAGCCTTAGGAGACTATTGGGAGGCACGTCTCATTGAGGTTGAGCAGGCAGGTAAGATTAGACGTTATATCACTTCACTAATAGATTCAAAGAGATATCCATTATTAGCTTTAGCAAAACTCTATGCCCAGCGTTGGGAAATAGAAATGTGTTACCGAGAAATCAAGAGTAACTTACAGGAAGGGAAGCATTTAAGGAGTAAACAACCTGCCTTGATTTATCAAGAATTATGGGGAGTCTTTATTGCCTATAATATTCTAAGAAGACAAATGAAATATATGGCGCAACGTGCAAAAGTCAGTCCTTTGAGAATGAGCTTTCATATTACCTCTATTGCTATCCTTAACCTATTGAAGTTTGATTCTTTGGCTTCCGCAGGCAATTTGCCTAAACATCTAGAAAGTTTAATGGAAAAATCTAAAAGGTATGTTTTACCGAAAAAAAGAAGTAGAAACTACCCACGAGTTGTGAAAGGGAAACCACAGAAATACCCAAAAAAATGCCAGTCAATCTCTTAACTGACTGGCATTACCCCTCTGGAGTGCTTTTTTGCGCTATAAAAATTTACAGCTTAGATTTCACGTACTGCGCCTTTCGCCGCACTAGTCGTATGCATCGCATAGGCTTTTAGGGCTTTAGAAATCTTACGTGGACGGTCTTCCACTGGATGCCAGCCTTTTTCATCTTGAGCAGCACGACGAGCGGCCATAGTCGCATCATCAACAGCCAGATGAATGGTACGGTTTGGAATATCGATTTCGATACGATCGCCATCTTCCACCAGACCGATTGCACCACCTTCAGCTGCTTCCGGAGAAACGTGACCAATCGACAGACCTGAAGAACCACCAGAGAAACGGCCGTCAGTCAGAAGCGCGCACTCTTTACCAAGACCTTTTGATTTCAGGTAGCTGGTTGGGTATAGCATTTCCTGCATACCAGGGCCACCGCGTGGACCTTCATAACGAATGACGACTACATCACCTGCTGTGATTTTGCCACCCAGAATCGCATCTACCGCAGAATCCTGGCTTTCAAATACACGGGCAGTACCGTTGAATTTCAGGATTGATTCATCTACACCAGCCGTTTTTACGATACAGCCATCCAGCGCGATGTTGCCATAAAGTACAGCCAGACCACCGTCTTTAGAGAAAGCATGTTCTGCATTACGGATCACACCATTTTCACGGTCGCCATCCAGACGTGAGTAGTAACGGTCTTGTGAGAATGCAGTCTGAGTCGGTACACCACCTGGTGCTGATTTAAAGAATTTATACACTTCTTCATCTTCAGTACGGATGATGTCCCATTTATCTAAAGCATCTTTAAGTGTTGCTTCGTGAACCGTACCAACAGAGGTATCTAACAGGCCTGCACGATCCAGTTCACCGAGGATCGACATAATACCGCCGGCACGGTGCACGTCTTCCATATGCACGTCATTCTTTGCAGGAGCGACCTTACAAAGCACCGGTACTTTACGAGACAGACGGTCGATGTCATCCATAGTGAAGTCCACACCTGCTTCGTTTGCAGCAGCTAACAAATGCAGAACGGTATTGGTTGAACCACCCATTGCGATATCCAAAGTCATGGCATTTTCATACGAAGCTTTAGTCACCATTGAACGTGGCAATACGCTGTAATCGTCTTGTTCATAATGGCGTTTTGCCAGTTCAACAATGAGAGAACCTGCACGTTCGAACAGTTTCTTACGGTTCGCATGCGTTGCCAAAGTTGAACCGTTACCTGGAAGTGATAGACCCAATGCTTCAGTCAAACAGTTCATTGAGTTCGCAGTGAACATGCCTGAACATGAACCACAGGTTGGGCATGCAGAACGTTCGTATTCCGCAACTTCTTCATCAGTATAGTTATCATCTGCAGCGACGATCATCGCATCGATCAGGTCGATGGCTTTGTCATTACCACGAATTTTTACTTTACCGGCTTCCATCGGACCGCCAGACACGAAGACCACTGGAATGTTCAGACGCATTGCTGCCATCAACATCCCCGGAGTGATCTTGTCACAGTTCGAGATACACACCATGGCATCGGCACAGTGTGCGCTGACCATATATTCCACCGAGTCAGCAATCAGGTCGCGTGAAGGCAGTGAATACAACATACCGTCATGACCCATCGCAATGCCGTCATCAACAGCAATGGTATTGAATTCTTTTGCTACACCGCCTGCCTGTTCAATCTGACGTGCCACGAGTTGGCCTAGATCTTTAAGGTGAACATGACCCGGTACAAACTGAGTGAATGAGTTCACCACGGCAATAATCGGTTTACCGAAGTCTTCATCCTTCATCCCAGTTGCGCGCCATAAGCCACGCGCACCCGCCATGTTTCTTCCGTGTGTCGATGTTTTTGAACGATAGTCAGGCATTTTATATTTCCAACAAAGTTTGAGCTTGAAATGAACCGAAAAAGGTTCACTCTGGCTAGATCATACTGACAATGAGCTTAAATCAGTCGAATGTTAGACCTATCATACTACAAGCCATTGTTTTACAAGATGACCTATTCGTTGTAGATGCAGACAAAAATGTCTATAGAGAGGTCTCGGTGAGCTGACAATAAAAATCTCTTAATAAAGCTACTATACCGCCATCATGGATCGGACAATACAAAACTTTCATGAATAATTTTTAGAATTTGCATGAGTTTTTTTTATATAAAATTTAATTAAAAGTAGGAATCTATAATCGCTGTAACAGTTAAGTGCATTGTAGATTAGGCGGCCATTTGGCTTTTAGCTTATAATAGCTGCCAAGTTTATTTGGAATTTCATGTGTGAAAATCATATTTGCAGGCACACCAGAATTTGCAGCAACTGCATTGGCTGCGCTTCTCAAAACCGATCATGAAATTGTGGCGGTCTATACTCAGCCGGACCGTAAAGCCGGTCGTGGTCAGAAACTTACCGCTTCTGCTGTGAAACAGCTGGCGCTTGACCATGACATTCCGGTATATCAGCCACTTCATTTCAAGTCTTCAACTGAAGAAGGTCTTGCTGCTCAGGCTGAGTTAAAAGCGTTGAATGCTGATGTGATGGTTGTAGCTGCCTATGGTCTGATTTTGCCGCAAGTGGTTCTGGATACGCCTAAATATGGTTGCCTGAATATTCATGGTTCACTGCTGCCACGCTGGCGTGGTGCTGCGCCGATCCAACGTGCAATTGCAACAGGTGATCACGAAACTGGCGTGACCATCATGAAAATGGCTGCCGGGCTGGATACTGGTGACATGATGTATAAAACCTTATGTCCAATTACTGCAGAAGATACCTCAGCCAGCCTGCATGATAAACTAGCTGCTCAAGGTGCTGAAGCAATTGTAGCGGTACTGGAATCTGAAGAAAAATTACAACAGTATTTAGCCGCACGGGAAGTGCAGGACGAAGAACTTACCGTCTATGCTCATAAGCTATCTAAAGCAGAAGCCCGAATTGACTGGAGCTGTACTGCCTCTAATATTGACCGTAATATCCGTGCCTTTAATCCTTGGCCGGTGGCTTTTATCCCTCTAGATGAAAATAACAACCTGCGGGTTTGGGGTTCGGTACTCTCAGAAAAAAATGCACACTGTCATGCCGCCGGCACGATTCTGGCAATTGATAAACAGGGTGTGCATGTGGCCTGTGGTGATGAGAAAGCAGTTTGTCTCACTTCACTGCAATGGCCGGGCGGCAAACCGCTCAATCCGGTACAAATTAACCAGACCCAAAAATTACATGTAGGACAATTATTGGCATGAGTCATTCTGAATCAGGCACATCTCACCTTAACTTGCGTGCCCAAGTGATTCGTACCTTACTTGCTGTACAGCAAGGACAATCTCTGGCCAGTATCTTGCCGCTGCATTTAAAGAAAGTGGCCGACCGTGACCGTGCCCTGTTCCATGAACTGGTATTGGGTACTTTGCGTCAATGGTATGCACTTAAAAGTATTACTCTGCCACTGCTGGTGAAGCCTTTAAATAATGACACGGTCGAAACCTGTCTTTATGTCGGCCTATACCAGTTACTGGAAACCCGAATCGCGCCACACGCTGCCATTTCTGAAACCGTGACTGCAATAAAGCAACTTGGTTATCAGGCTTTAAGTGGCGTAGTGAATGCCATCCTGCGCCGTGTTTCACGTGAAACATCGGAATTTCAAGCAGCATTGGATCAAGCTCATGGTTTGCCAAGCTGGCTCTTTAAACGCCTGAAAAAAGACTGGCCAGAACAGCTTACTGAATTGAGTCATGAGTTAAAGCAGATTGCTCCACTGACCTTGCGCGTAAATGAACGTCAGGTTAGCCGCGAAGACTATCTGGAAATTCTGGAAGAGCACGAAATTCCTGCGCACGCCTGTACTGTTTCCAAAGTTGGGATTATTCTCGATGCCACTGTACAGGTACCTGACTTACCTGGCTTTGATGTCGGTGGTTTTTCGGTACAGGATGAACATGCCCAGCTCTGCGCTACCTTGTTGCCAAATCTGGATGACAAGTTTGTGATTGATGCCTGTGCAGCACCGGGTGGTAAAACGGCGCATATTCTAGAAAAATATCAGCCGCGTAAACTGATTGCGCTGGATCAGGATGCCAAGCGTTTAACACGTGTCACTGAGAATCTTGAACGCCTGTTACTGGAAGGTGAACACGTTGAAATTAAAGCCGCAGATGCCATCACTTGGCAGGCACCGGAACAGCCGGACTGTATCGTGCTGGATGCGCCATGTTCAGCCATCGGTGTAATGCGTCGCCATCCAGATATTCGTCTGTTACGTCATTCAACCGATATTACCCAGACAGTAGAGCTGCAAAAGCAGATTCTGGAAAATATGTGGCAGCAACTGAAAGTCGGTGGCACCCTGCTCTATATCACCTGTTCAATTCTTAAAGCAGAAAATGAACAGCAGATGGTCGAATTCTTTAGCAAACATACAGATGCTAAGGAAATCAAGATCGAAGCCGATTGGGGCATTGAACAGATCCATGGTCGTCAGCTTCTCCCTAAAACCGGTCAAGGCGATGGCTTCTTCTATTGCCGGATTGAAAAGACTGCTTAAATTAGGTTGCTAAAAGCAAAGGTAGCTTCGGCTGCCTTTTTTATTGTTTTGATTTGAGATTCTTATTGTACAAATTTAAAAACCACTAGACTGGTCGCCAGTGCCGCCATACCGCTGACCAGACCATAAACGGTTTCATGACCTTTAGAAAAACGTTTTGCAGTCGGCAAGAGTTCATCCAGTGCCAGATAAACCATCACCCC
The DNA here is from genome assembly GCF_013417475.1 of Acinetobacter sp. YH12249. NCBI lineage: Bacteria > Pseudomonadati > Pseudomonadota > Gammaproteobacteria > Moraxellales > Moraxellaceae > Acinetobacter > Acinetobacter sp. YH12249. Next base: position 23,556 of record NZ_VPDX01000030.1, read on the forward strand.
ACCGATAATCCCAAACACCATGCCATAAATGGTATGACTCATATACGGCGCCAGAATGAAATAACCCAGCGCAGCGCCCAGAGGTTCAGCAAGGCCTGAAACCAGACTGGCCACAAGTGCATAGTCTTTACGGCCTGTTGCACCATAAACCGGTAATGCAATCGCAACACCTTCAGGCACATTATGAATCGCAATGGCAACCGCCAATGGTGCACCCAGTGCAGGACTTTCCAGCGTCGCAAAAAAAGTCGCCAATCCTTCTGGCAGGTTATGTGCACTAATCGCAAATAACGTCAGTAGTCCTGTTCTTAGTAATTGCGGCTGACTCATATCCTGTTTCGATTGTGCCTCAATGGTTTCATGCGGATTAGGAACGAATCGATCCAGCAATAAGACCAGTACCACACCCAATAAAAAGGCAAAAGTACCATAAGCAAAACCGGATTTTTCATCAAAAGCCAGGCTAAAAGAACTGATCGATTTATTTAAAATTTCTGTGAGCGAGACATAGATCATTGCTCCCGCAGCAAAGGCCAGTCCGAAGGCTAAAACCCGGTAATTCGGTTTTTTCAAGAACAGCACCAATCCCCCACCCACGAGGGTAGCCAGACCTGCCAAAAATGTCACTGCAAAAGCGGTATAGACTTGTGCATCGGTAACGGGAGCAATTCCCATAAGTCTGCCCATTAAAAAAGTCATTATCACCAAAGATGATAATGACTTTCATTTACAGCAACAATGTGTTTATGTGAAGATTTTTAGTCTTCTGGTTCTTCTGGATTTTTTGCCAGATGCATGACAGCCAGTGCCAGACCACCCCATAATAAAACCATGGAGAAAATCATCATAATCAATGCAGATGTATTCATATTCGTTCTCCTAACTATGACGATCTTTCACTAGACTGAACAGAATGGCACCCAGAATAAAGAATGCAATCGTGCCCCCACCAATCATCCATAGCGTACTTGCAGGATAATCACCATAACCTTCTGCCATGATTGATTTTAGGGTTAAACCTAATGCTGATAATAAAGATAACGGTGTGATCACAGTCAGCATGAACTTCCAGCTGCCACCCAGTTTCAGACTGGCAAACTCGTTCACATGTGTTTCCAGCTGTTTCATCAATGGACGACGGAACCAGGACAATAAAATAATCGAGAACAGACCACCACCCACAATACCAATGTTGTTAGCGAAGTAGTCAATGATGTCGACAAAGGTAATGGCACTATGAGTCGAGAACATCAAGGTGGATACAACTGCTGAACCACCTGCAATAATCGTCACTGACTTGTTCTTCGACCAGCCAAGTTTGTCTTGGAATGCCGCAATTGGCACCTGCAGAATACTGACCATAGAGGTAATACCTGCCACCGTTAATGAACCAAAGAACAGGAAGCCGAACAGGTCACCGCCTGCACCTAAGCTGGAAATGATTTTCGGGAAGGCAATAAAGGCCAGACCGATACCACCAGATACCACATCTTCAACTTTCGCACCTGAACTGAACGCCATAAAACCAAGCGCTGCAAAAACTCCAATACCTGCCAAGATTTCAAAAGACGAGTTAGCTAATGCCACCACAACGCCTGAACCGGTCAGGTTAGTTTTACGTTTCAGGTAAGAGGCATAGGTCAACATAATCCCGAAGCCCACTGAGAGTGAGAAGAAGATGTGACCAAACGCAGCCAACCAGACTTTATAATTGGTCATGGCTTCCCAGTTTGGCGTAAAGAAGGCATTTAAGCCATCGACTGCACCTGGTAAACGTACTGCCTGAATCACCAGAATCGTGAATAAAATTACCAGTAATGGCATGAAGATTTTATTCGCCAGTTCCACCCCACGGCGTACCCCACCGTAAAGAATCAGCATCACAGCTGCCCAAACGATCACCAGACCAAAGAACAGCACAGGGACGAAACCGAAAGTTAAGCCCTCACCATTTTGCAGGTAGCTATTGAAGAAAAAGGCTTGTGTATCCGTGCCCCATTGCTGTCCAAAGGAATAAATCATATAGCTGCCGGCCCAAGACAGGACGCTGGCATAATAAATCCCGATGATCAGGGTCACCATGACCTGCCACCAACCCAGAGATTCTGCATTCATGAGTTTTTTATAGGCCATCGGCGGTGCTTTGCGGAACTTATGTCCAACTGCATAATCTAAAAATAATAGAGGTAAACCTGCTGCAAAAATTGCAATCAGATAAGGAATCAGGAATGCCCCACCACCATTTTCATAGGCAACGTATGGAAAGCGCCAAATATTCCCCAAACCAACGGCAGAGCCAATGGCTGCAATAATAAATCCTGATCGTGCCGACCAATTCTCTCGAGTATCTGTCATAGAACACCTAAACTTTAAACTTCATTCAATACTGCTTGTTATGGTTATGTCGCGAGCACTGAAGAAGCATTTCAATTATTTCGGGTGTTTGAATTAGAGTTATACCTTTTGGGCATCGAATTCTAATATACAAACAGGTCAGCTAGCCGGACAGCTTGCTTAAAGTCTGAGCAGAAAGCCGACCTTGTAGATGGTTCAACAATACTGACTTTTTCAAATTTTTTCTGTAATTTCTGCTTAAAACATTCTTTTTTTATAATCTGTTCTTATCAAATGCTCAATAATTCTACGCTGAGCTCTTGATTTTCTTAGTTATATATTAACAAACTTTTTGGAATAAATTGTTTTTAAGTTTTACTACAGTTTTCAAGCAATTTTTCGCTCTTAACTCATCAAGTATTAAATAGAGATTGAAAAAGAATTTTTAAATCTTCTTCGTTTATTTTCTTCTGAATAAAAACAGAGCTATGTCTTAATTCATTCAGTCTATATTTTTGCCTATCCTGCTACCTTTTTAAGCGATAAAAAGCAAAATTCCACCACCGGCCTTCCTTATGCCGATTGTGGAATAGTACTGATTGATTCGGTCAGCTTAACATTTGATGACAAGCATACGTTCTTCCTGCATGTCACGAATCGCAGACTGAATACCTTCACGGCCCAAGCCAGAATCTTTGACACCGCCATAAGGCATATTATCAACACGGAATGACGGAATATCATTGATAATCACACCACCGACATGCAGATGATCCCAAGCATACATCATCTTCTGCAGATTCTGGGTATAGATACCGGCTTGCAGACCAAAGCGACTGCTATTAATACAGGCAATTCCTGATTCAAAATCACTATACGCTTCAATAATGGCGACCGGACCAAACACTTCATTACGGTAAATTTCCAGTTGATGATCTACCTTTTCCAACAGAATCGGTTCAAACATCGCACCCTTCACTTCACCACCAGTCAGTACATTGGCACCTTGCGCTACGGCATCTTCCATCCAGCGATGCAAACGTTTAGCTTCAGCTTCCTTGATCATTGGCCCTAGCAAAGTTGTTTCCAGATCGGGATCACCGGCTTTCAGATGTTGTAGTTTCTGAACTAGCTTGTCTTTCAGTTCTTCAAAAATATCCTGATGCACCAGAATACGTTGCACACTGATACACACCTGCCCTGCATGACCATAAGCACCACCAATCAGACGATCAATCAGCTGTTCGCTGAGTTCAGTATCTGGCTCAATCATTACTGCGGCATTCCCACCGAGTTCCAGAGTAACTTTTTTGCGGCCGGCGCGGGCTTTCATATCCCAGCCCACGACATCAGAACCGGTAAAGCTCAATAGTTTAAAACGGTCATCTGTAACCAGTACATCTGCAAGATCGCGTGGACACGGCAGAACTGAGAATGCATTCTTTGGTAAATCAGTTTCTGCCAGAATCTCGGCAATTTTTAAGGCTGAAACCGGAGTCAGACTCGCCGGTTTTAATACAAATGGACAACCTGCAGCAATTGCCGGCGCAATTTTGTGTGCAGTCAGATTTAATGGAAAGTTAAATGGACTAATCAGGGAAACGGCGCCAATCGGTACCTGTTTAACCATGCCCTGATAACCGGAAGCTGCGGCAGTGACTGCCAGAGGCAAAATACGCCCCTGATCCATCTGGGTGACCGCATCTGCCGCAATCTGGAAAGTATTGATCAGACGTTCTACTTCTGCGCCGGCTGCTTTACGTGGCTTGCCACCTTCGGCAATCAGGATTTCAGTCAGTTCTTCACGGATTTCATTAAACCGCTTCACACAATGCAGCAGAATTTTCTGTTTCTGGAAAGGTTCCAATGCTGCCATTTCTGCTTCTGCCTGAGTCGCAGACTGAATTGCCTTTTCTAAAGTTTCAGCATCTGCCAGCGCGACACGTGCATAAAGCTCCTGACTATATTTATGTTTGACCTCCAGCCATTCACCCGTTTTTACCGGCTGTCCTGCCACATATAATGGATAGTCTTGATGATGTTGTGCTGCTGTCGATCCCATTATTCTGCCCTTCACATTAGCATATACATTTTAGAAATTACCTATATCATGCACTTACTGATTACGTTTAAGAAGATGTATTTAGGTAACAAAATCGCTCAATTTAAAGAAAGCGTAAGGAAAATTAGAAATGCGTACACAATTATTCACTGCATTATTACTAGGATTAGGACTGAGCAGCATAGGCCATGCCGATGTGATTGGTCTTAAAGCAGATGCCAGCTACTGGAATTTTGACGGTTATAGCCAGTCTGCCAATGCCGGCAAACAGGACCTGGATCGCCAAGGCACGGCACAACTGTCGGTTGCATTTGAACATCCAGTACCACTACTGCCAAATGCCAAAATCAAATATGTGAATCTGGACAGCAATAGCGAACAAATTACCCCGCTGAATGTTGCTGATATCGAACTCAATAATATCGACTATATTCTGTATTATGAGCTGCTGGATACCATTGTGCATGCTGATATCGGTGCGGGTCTGACTAATCTGGATGGTACAGTCAGAAATCTGAATGCAGGTGTCCTGACTCAGTACGATCTAGATGAATACAGTCCATTACTCTACGCTACAGCTGGGGTAAAACTGCCATTTACTGGCATGAGTGCTAAAGCTGAAGCGGTTTACAGTCACGGTAGCGATATCAAAAAGACTGATGTTCAGGCTGAACTGCAATATGACTTTATTGATAACCTGCTGGTTGATGTAGGGGCTAAAGTCGGCTATCGCATCATGAATATCGATGCCGAACAAAATAATGCGCCAGACTTGGAACTGGAATTTAAAGGTCCTTATGTCGGCTTAGATATACACTTCTAAATAATATAATGACTTATGGAAATTAGCCTTAACCCTGTAAGCCGAGACGTACAATGATAGATGTCATCGACGTCTATGCCAGTTTTCAGGTTCAGACTATTCTATAAACATACAGAGCAGGAAGCTCAAATACCTAAAAACAAGAAGAATAAAGCAGTGCACCAGGACGTGAGGTACGACAGGAGTTATACCTAAAAACGAGATACGAAAAAAGCCCCAACAGGATGTTGGGGTTTTTTTTATCTATAAATTCTTAGCATTGTTTAACAGTTCCCAGCTAAAAATCCAACATTGTAAGAATCGCCTTGTTGTTAATCTGAAAATCCTCACATTTTTTGGGAACAGCAATCATGGTAAAAAAGGTCCTCTTTATTACTTCAAACCAAGGCGTTGAACATGATGAACTGGTCGAGCCTTTAAATTTTCTAAAATCCAAAGGATTTGAAGTGATTCATGCGGCAGAAAAAAATGAAGAGGTGGCAACAGTAAAAGGCGATACTAAAGCTGCTACCTCATATACGCCTGATACCAGTTTTGATCATGTCACACTGGGTGATTATGATCTCTTGGTTGTTCCTGGTGGCACTGTGAATGCAGATACGCTAAGAATCAATGAATCTGCCCAGAAAATCGTGCAGCATTTTGCTGATCAGCATAAACCGATTGCCGCAATCTGTCATGGGCCATGGGTTCTGATTGATGCACAGCGAATTAAGGATAAAAACCTGACCTCGTACAAGAGCATCAAACTGGATCTGGAAAATGCCGGTGGTAAATGGGTCGATGAACAGGTTCATCGCTGCAATACTGGTGACTGGGTGCTGATTACTTCACGTAATCCGGATGACATTCCTGCTTTCAATGATGCTATCTTAAAAGAGCTGGAAGGCGATGCTGCCTAAGTTCAAACTATAAAAAGCCTCCAGATGGAGGCTTTTTTATTTTCTTGATCTTATTTTATTTAAATGCCACCTTTTAGGCTTTTTAGATAAGCCACTACATCTTTATTACCGGCCATTTCTGCCAGTTCCAAAGCGGTATAGGTACTGCGATGATCGACATCTGCGCCTTTGCTCACCAGCAGTTTAACTACTTCCAGATGATCGTTTTCAGCAGCTGCATGTAAGGCACTATAGCCTTCTTCATCGGCTGAATTCACATCCAGACCTTCCTGCAAGGCTTGTTCGACCTGTTCAATATCACCTAAGGATGCCCAGTACACCAGTTCAGGAAGATGCAGTTCATCGTCATCGTCAGGGATTGGGGAGAATGAGTTGAGTTTCATTTTTTTCACTCACAATTAATACTAAATATATAAGTAAATATGTTGCATCAATATTAAAATAATAACTATTCAAAATTTTCCAGAATTTTGTCTAAGTGTTTTGGAAGTTTGATTTCTTTAGGTATAAATTCGTGTGTACCATTATCCAACTTTTTAATAAATACAATTGAATCATCTCGAATGATATTTCTTTAATTTAGGTGTAATAGATCAATTCTAGATTGACCAACTGCAGCGGCAGAAAATATAAAGCCTAGAGAAATTAAAAGAAATCTATTAAACTCAAAGAAATATGAATATTCATAAATAAAGCCGTAAAAAGCAAAAAATTAGCTGAAACCAACTGTCCATGACAGAATTTTTTTTGTGGTGTCCATTTATAATTAAATAAAGTTTAAAAATTAAGTTCTTATTTTAAACAATCAAAAAATAAGAAGCCCCCTTTCAGAGGCTTCTTATTTCAAACTCAAGGTTTAAGCTTTTGCAGGAACGGTATCTGCTGAACCAATCTTTTCAGATTCATCATCATGCATGATCAAAGCAACTGCAATCGCTGTAATCAGTACCGGTAAACCGACTGCCATAAAGTTAAAGTGTGCAGGCAGGTTCATACCGAGTAAGCCACCGATCAGGATCGGGCCAACAATCGCACCCATACGACCAATCGCAGATGACCAGCCAATACCTGTTGAACGTACTGCCAATGGGTAGAATTGTGCAACATAACTGTATAGCAACATTTGCGAACCGATTGATGCTGCACCTGCCAGGAACACCAAGATGTAAAGCAGGAACTGGTTAGATGCAAAGCCCATTGAGCTCATCACAATCGCACCCATCATACCGAGGAACATCAATACCGGTTTCAGGTGGAAACGGTCAGCCAAAATACCACCACCGACAATGCCAACCACTGCACCCACGTTCATCGCCATCATAAACATTAGGCTGTTGTCCATTGAGTAGCCCGCTGCCATCATTAGCTTTGGTAACCAGCTGCTCAGTGCATACATGGTTAGTAGGCAAGTAAAGAAAGCTACCCAGAACAATAAGGTATTTACCGCACGGCCACGACGGAACAGGCTCACCACGTTTGCTGCTTCAGGTACATTCTCCTGTGGCAGTTTAAAAGTTGTATTGTCTGTAACACTTAGATTTGGAGCCAAACGTCGTACAATTTGACGTGCTTTTTCCTGTTTGTTGTCTTTGACGATAAAGGCTAAAGATTCTGGCAGAAATTTCCAGATCACTGGTAATAAGAATAATGGAATACCTGCGATAAAGAACATGATTTGCCAACCAAAACTTGGGGTAAACCATGAACCCAATAAGGCAGCCATCACACCACCTACCGCATAACCACTAAACATAGTAGTTACTAAGGTACTACGCATTTTTTGTGGTGCATATTCAGAGGTTAGTGCCACCAGGTTTGGCATAACACCACCAATGCCCAGACCGGCAAGGAAACGTAAAATTCCGAACTCAGTCGGGTTTGAAGCAAAACCGCCGGCAAAGGTTAGGCCACTGAATAACACAATACAGATCATGATCACTTTTTTACGGCCAATTTTATCTGCCAGAGAACCAAAGATCATCGCGCCAAACATCATGCCGGCAAGTGCAGTACTGGCAAGCATTCCCGCTTGAACGGCACTTAAGCCCCAGTCCTGCATTAATAAAGGTAAAACAACACCATTGATTGCTAAATCGTAGCCGTCAAACAAGATAATGAGTAAACACCAAGCAACTACATTGAAGTGAAAAGGCGTAAATTTCGCATTATCGACTACAGAATTTATATCTACTGTTTCCGTTGTCATCGTTCTCATCTCCCATGAGTACTTGTCCATAAAATCCTTTTGAATATCCGGGGGAATATTCAAGTTTTAGCAATATACGCAAGTGAGATTTAGTGCACAATAAGACCAAATGATGGAGCAATTTCAGCCATAAAATAGCGGCTATTTGTGTGATTTATCACATTTTTATAAAACTAAATAATTGAATAATTAGACATTTATTATTCTCATTAAAATGCTTATATAAATAGTCTATAGACCAATGATTTTTTGATTTATTCAATTTTTTATGAATGATTTTTATACTTTAAACAAAAAATCCCTTTCTTATGAAAGGGATCTTTTGACTCAATTCAGATTTATAGCAAGTGGATTGGCAAAAAGTGACTAGGTTTTAATAGAATTCAGCTTCTGTTTCGCCAGTGAGGTCTCAGCATTTCGTTCTGCATTCAGATCTTTACGTACAATCATCGCCACTGAAATCGCGCCGATAATGGCTGGAATCGCAACAGCCAAGAAATTCATTTTATGTGGCAGCTCCATACCCAACAGGAATCCAATAATAATTGGACCAACGATTGCCCCTACCCGACCGACTGCGGACGCACAACCAATACCGGTAGAGCGGATTGCCAATGGATAGTACTGAGCCACGAAACTATAGAGCAGAATACTACTACCAATTGCCGAAGCACCTGCAGCAGCGACTAACAGATAGATCACAGCTTGTGGAGAGTTAAAGCCTAATCCAACTAATGAAACTGCACCCAACAGGAACATGCCAATAATGACCGGTTTCAGATGGAAACGATCCGCCAGAATACCACCACCAATGGTTCCAACCACTGCACCAATATTCATGGCCATCAGGAACATCAAACTGTTACCCAGAGAATAACCCGCTGCCATCATCAGTTTTGGTAACCAGCTACCCAATGCGTAGACCATAAGCAGACACATAAAGAAGCAGCACCAGAATAATAAGGTACTCATGCTACGGCCCTGCTTAAATAAAGCAGCAATGGAAGCATCGGGTGCATGCACTTCATTCAGTACAAACTGGGTACTTGCAGTGACATTTTGCTCAGGACTGATCTGTTGAACAATTTTGCTGGCCTTTTCATTTTGCTGTTTCTTTACCAGGAAAGTTAAAGATTCCGGTAAATACAAATACAGTATAGGTAGCACCAATAATGGAATACCTGCGATATAGAACATGATTTCCCAACCAAAACTTGGGGTAAACCAGGCACCTAATAACGCCGCCATAATCCCGCCAACTGCATAACCACTAAACATGGTAGTGACTAAGGTACTACGCATTTTTTGTGGCGCATATTCAGAAGTTAATGCGACCAGATTCGGCAATACACCGCCAATACCTAAGCCGGCAATAAAACGCAGGATGCCAAATTCAGTCGGACCAGAGGCAAAACCGCCCCAGAACGTAAATCCACTGAATAAGGTCACACAAATCAGGATGACATTTTTTCGTCCAATTTTATCTGCCAGCATACCGAAGAGCATGGCACCAAACATCATGCCGGCCAGAGCGGTACTTGCAAGCATTCCGGCCTGAACTGCCGTCATATTCCATTCTTGCATCAGTAGGGGTAAAGCAACACCGTTGATTGCCAGATCATAACCGTCAAAAATAACGACAAATACGCACCAAAGTACGATCTTTAAATGAAAAGGTTTAAACTTTGCTTCATCCACTACAGCATTCACATTCACTGTTGTTGCTGTCATTTTTCCTCACCTCCAATTGTGAGCTTTTTTATTCTATGAAAAAATGAACGTTCATTCACTTTTGTATATAAAATGGATGATTCTTTAAACCTTGTCTACTGCAAAACTTACCAAGTTAGATGTTTTTAATAAAATTTAGGCTAAAGTCGTAGATTGAATAATTTTTAGACAGACCAATAAGAAAATAAGGCGAAGTTAATTAATTATACTTTTCACGTTATTTATATTTTTATTATCTAGGTGCAATTAGGAGGTTATTTACTTCTTTTTCTAGAAACCCCACGCATAAAAAAAGCCCCCTGCATGAGCAGAGGGCTTTTGGAATAATGAGCTGGCGATGACTTACTCTCACATGGGAGACCCCACACTACCATCAGCGCTAAGAGGTTTCACTTCTGAGT